>NZ_JBYSXG010000028.1:0-56939 GCF_058782005.1 Sphingomonas sp. FW306-1B-B10E | reverse complement strand
CCCCCAACCCCTCCCCTGAAGGGGAGGGGCTTGCTAGAGCCGCGACCGTCGTGTCGACTAAGTCGACATAGGCCAGCCCCTCGGCGAGCTTGAGCGCGGTCTCGAAGCTTTCGGCCAGGCGGGTGGCGATTTCGCCGCCGACCACGAGGCGGTCGACCACGACCTCGATGTCGTGCTTGTACTTTTTGTCGAGCGCCGGGGCTTCCTCGATCAGGTAGGTCTCGCCGTCGATGCGGACTCGCTGGAAGCCGGCCTTCTGCCACTCGGCGAGCTCCTTGCGATACTCACCCTTGCGGCCGCGGACTACGGGCGCGAGGAGGAGCAGGCGGGTGCCCTCGGGCAGCGCGAGGACGCGGTCGACCATCTGGCTGACGGTCTGCGCGGCGATCGGCAGCCCGGTCTCGGGCGAATAGGGGATGCCGACGCGCGCCCAGAGCAGGCGCATGTAATCGTAGATCTCGGTGACCGTGGCGACGGTCGAGCGCGGATTGCGGCTGGTGGTCTTCTGCTCGATCGAGATGGCGGGGGAGAGGCCTTCGATGTGGTCGACATCGGGCTTCTGCATCATCTCGAGGAACTGGCGCGCGTACGCGCTCAGGCTCTCGACATAGCGGCGCTGGCCCTCGGCATAGATGGTGTCGAAGGCGAGCGAGGATTTGCCCGAGCCCGACAGGCCGGTGATCACCGTTAGCGTATCGCGGGGGATGTCGATGTCGACGCCCTTGAGATTGTGCTCACGCGCGCCGCGGACGGAAATGGTGGTAAGTGCCATGCCGGTGGTTCTAGCTTTGTTCTGCGAGGGATTCCAGTAGGGGATGTAGGAACGCCGCGGGCCATGCGCCAGTTGCGAAGGTCGCGGAGGCGACCGGCAGCGATCCCGCCGCGTTGGCGCGCGTGTCTCTAGTGACGCGCTAGCGGACCGCGTCCGCCGCCGCGCCGATCGTCTCGCGCGCTTGCGATTCGGCGCCCTGCAACTGCGCCTGATAGCGCTTGAGCCGAACCTCCATCGCGTCGTGGCGCTGTTTCATCAGCGCGCGCGCCGTGTCGGCGTAAGGCAGCGCCTCGTCGCGAAGCGACCGACCAGTCAAGTCGTTGCCCATGCGAAGGTTTTCGCCGGTGACCATGTTGCTGATGCAGAGGGCAGCGTGGGTCGACGCGTTGGACGTGCGCAAGGCGTTGCCCGTAAGCGCGTTGCTCTTGCGCAGGGAATTGCCGGTCTGACGGTTGGATTCGCGCAGTCGCGCGAGCGTCTCGTCATATTCGGCGCGGCTGTTGACGTTGACGAAGCTGCCGCCGCCCGCATCGGAGACCGATTTCAGCGCTGCTGCCTCGCTAGAGGGCAGGCCGAAGCCGATCACATTGACGATCGCGCGCGTCATGCCGCCGTTGATCCGCCGGGCGACCGCCACCGGATCGCCTCCGCAGGTCTCCTCGCCATCCGAGACGACATAGATGACCTGCTCACCTGGAGTAGCGGAGCGGGCGAGCAGCGCCTCCGCCTTGGCGAGACCGGCAGCGAGCGGCGTCCAGCCCACCGCGCGCACGCGGGAAACAGCGGCGCCGAGCTGCGCACGGTTGTTCGACATCGGGGCGAGCAGGTCGACGGCTGCGCAGGATTTGGCCTTGCCCGCCTCGCTATTGTCGCCCTGCTGCCCGAAGACGAGCAGCGAGGCCTCCACGGACGGGGGCAAGCCGTCGACGAAGCGCGTCGCCGCCTCGCGGGCAAGATCGAGCTTGGTCTGGCCGCCGATGCGGCCGGCCATCGAGCCGGAACCGTCGATGGCGACGACCACGCGAACCGGCGGCGCGCGCAGCCCGATGCCTTCATCCGATCGCCGCTCCAGCGTCGGCTGTTCGAGCCCGACCTCCGTGTAGCACTGATCCGGATTCTCGGTGGTGAATTGGCCGACATAGGCGCGCGCCTTGGCGATCTCGCCGGCGCTCGCGCCGCCCAGCGACGCCGAAGCATCGTTTTTGGTTTCCTTCCCGCCACCGCCGCATCCGCAGACCGCCAGTGCGAGGAGACCGGAAACGCAGCGACGAGCGATATCCATCGGACAAGGTTAGCACCACGTTTTGCGAACCGCAAAACGCAGTTGGGCGAGTCTCCGGCGACAGGGTTCTTGTCGCCAGGGTGACGGGGCGGGGGTACGGCCGGGCGCCACGCTTGCCGCGCCAGCGGGGGCCACTTCGACCCCGAAACCGCGGGTTACGTAGCGTTGCTGTTCCTGCGCGCCTGTGCAGCTGCTATCTTGCCGCCGAGGCGCCGGGGCAGGGTTCGGCGCAATGAGGGGGGTTGTATGCGCATTGGATATCGGCGCCTTCGCGCGCGCGTGCTGAGTCAGTCGTCGGTGGCTGTACTGGTGCTGGCTGCGGGACTTACCCTTGCCGACAGTGCCGCCGCGCAGACCTGCGGCTCGGGGACGGCGAGCGGCACCGCATCGACCGCCTGCGGCACATTGTCAGAGGCAACCGGCAACGAATCGACAGCCCTTGGATGGCGGGCCACCGCAAACGGCAATGATTCGACGGCGGTGGGGCACCAGTCCTCTGCCGACTTCGACCGGGCGACCGCGATCGGCGAGGGCGCGGTGGTGAGCGGCGACCGGGGGACTGCGGTGGGGTCCGTCGCTTTCGCCGGCAAGAACGCCACCACGCTCGGCACCGCGGCCGAAGCCTCCGAATCGGCAATCGCGCTGGGTCGGCAGACGCAGGCATCCGCCCAGGCGATCGCGATCGGCAGCTGGTACGATTATAATTCGGACGGCTTCATCTTCGCCGAAGAGATTACGGGCGCCTACGGCACGGACGCGATCTCGGTCGGCAACCGATCCTATTCGCTCAAGCAGAGCGTCGCGATCGGGGGGCTGGCGCTGGCCGGCGACCAGACGGGCGAGATCAACGCCACGGCGCTCGGCTACGCGGCCAAGGCATGGGCGGGCAACAGCACGGCGCTGGGGGCGCTGGCCGAGGCATCGGGGGCGAATGCGCTCGCGGTCGGTTATGACTCCGAGGCAACCGGATTGCGCAGCATCGCGCTGGGCAATGCCGCGCACGCCGTTGGGCAGGACTCGACCGTGCTGGGCTCGGGCGCCTGGGCGGTGGACGCGCTGGGCACCGCGGTCGGCGCGACTGCGGTGGCCAACGACGCGCGGACGACCTCGGTGGGCGCCTTCGCGCAATCCTTCGGTCAGAATTCGGCGGCGTTCGGCGTCGGCGCGATCGCCAATGGCGGCAATTCGACCGCGATCGGCACGACTGCGCGTGGTGCCGAGCGCGCGGTGGGCATCGGCACCGAAGCCAATGCGATCGGCAATGGCTCGGTGGCGATCGGCAATGTGGCGCGCGCGAGCCAGACCAATGCGATCGCGATCGGCGGCTGGGCGGACCTCGACGGCGACGGGGTGGTCGAGTCGGACGAGATCGTAACGGCGTCTGGGTTCAATGCCGCCGCGCTGGGCACCCGCGCAATGGCGTCGGGGAACGACGCGATCGCCTTTGGCAGCGATGCGCGGGCGAGCGTGGCGGATGCGCTGGCATTCGGGCGCTCCGCGAGCGCGTCCGGGATCGACGCGCTGGCGTTGGGGCGGATGTCGAGCGCGACCGGAATGGGCTCGGTCGCGCTGGGCGCGGGTTCGGTGGCGAGCGCGAACAATGTCGTCTCGGTCGGCAATGCGAGCCAGCAGCGCCAGATCGTCTACGTAGCGGCCGGCGCGGTGACGGCGGGCAGCACCGACGCTGTGAATGGCGGGCAGCTTCACACGACCAACCAGAATGTCGCCGCGGCGCAGGCGACGGCGGACAATGCGGCTACGGCCGCGGCAACCGCGCAGGCCACCGCCATTACCGGCGTTGCCAACGCGGCGACTGCGCAATCGACCGCGGACACTGCGCGCGCGGAGGCGGCTTCGGCGCAATCCACCGGGAATAGCGCGCTGGCCAATGCCGCCGCTGCGCAGGGTCGCGCCGATGCAGCCTTCGCCAATGCCGCGACGGCGCAATCGAGCGCGGATACCGCGCATAGCGAAGCGGCGGCGGCGCAATCGACGGCGAACGCCGCGCTCGCCAACGCGGCGACGGCGCAGAGCCGCGCCGATTTCGCCGCGGACCAGGCCGCGCTGGCGCGGGGCGAGGCGAGTGCGGCGCAAGTGCGCGCCGACGCCGCGCGTGCCCTCGCCCAGCAGGCGTTGGACAGCGGCGCAGTGACGGCGCAGACGGCGCGCGCTGCGCTCGACAATGCCGCCGTCGCGCAGCAGGCGGCCGATACCGCGCGCGGGCGTGCCGATGCGGCGCAGGCGGCGGCGGCGAATGCGGCGGTCGATGCGCAGGTCGCACGATCGGTGGCGGACAATGCCACGGTCAACGCCGCCGCTGCGCAGCAGACCGCCGATCTCGCGCTGGCGCGCACCGACTATATGGCGATGAACATGCGCGGCGCGAAGCCGGTCGCCGGCGGCGCGAATGCGATGGCGATGGGAAGCGGCGCGCAGGCGCGGGGCGACAATGCCGTGGCGCTGGGTACCGGCGCGGTTGCCGAGAACGGCGCGGCGGTGTCGATCGGCGCGGGCAACCGGGCATCGGGCGCCGGGGCGGTGGCGATCGGCGATCCCAATGTCGCGGCGGGCCGCGGCGCCGTGGCCATGGGCGCGGACAATAGCGCCACCGGCACCGGCGCGGTGGCGATCGGGGCCGACAGCGTGGCGAACGGGCAGTCCGCCGTCGCGCTGGGCTTTGGCGCGAAGGCGCAAGCTGCGGGCAGCGTCGCGATCGGCGAGGGTGCGGTGGCGAGCCGGGCGGGGCAGGTCGCGCTGGGCAGCGCAGGATCGACCTATACGCTGCCCGGGATCGCCTCGACGGCGAGCCGGGCGGCGCAGGCGGGCGCGGTGCGCTACGTCACGTCCGACGGTGCCGGCAATCTGGCGGTTTCGGATTTCGGGCCCGATGCGCTGGCGGCGCTCGACCGTCAGCTCGGCGTCGACCGGCGCGAGATGCGCCGCGGGATCGCCACGGCGGTTGCGATCGGCACCGCGCCGATCCCGTCCGAGCCGGGGCGCACCAGCTATGTGCTGAACGGCGCCACATATCGCGGCGAGCAGGCGGTCGGCGGCGGCTTCGCGCACCGGCTGAACCTCGAGGATCCGGTCGCGCTGACCGCCGGCTTCTCCTATGCCGGCGGCGGCAATACCGCGCTGCGGCTGGGTGTCGCCGGCGAGTTCTGAGCGCGGGCGCTGCCTATTCCAGCGCGCAGCCCTGCAGCACCGTCGTACCCGCCAGCGCGCCGACGCTGCGGCAGGAGACGGTGATGCGGTCGCCCTTGGCGAGTTCGGCGAGCTGCCCGCGGGTGCCCGAGGGGAAGTTGACCAGCACGAAATTGAAGCGGGTGCGCCCTTCGAGCGACAAAGCCGGGGTCGGGCCGGGGGTGACCATCGTCGCGATCGTCCCCGAGACGGTGACCGGTCCGTCATAGCGCGCGCGGGCGCCGTCGGGATCGGCGTGGAAGGCCGAATCGAGGCTGGCGGCGGTGGTGGTCGTGGTGTCGGCATCGGCTTCGGCGGGCGTGGCTTCTGCTTCCGCGGGCTGGGCGTCGGCGGCCTTGTCGCTGGCGGCGACTTCGGCGCGTTCGGATCGCTCCGCGCGCGTGGTGTTGTCGCCGGCGATCGGACGGGCGCCGTCGCGCTGGGTCCACCAGGCGATGGCAATGACCGCCAGCGCGACGACGATCACGATCGGCAGGATCAGGCCGCCCCGCCCCGGGCGCGAGGCGGGATGGACGGCGGGCTGGGGCGCAGGTCCCGGCATGGGCCGCGCGGCGGCGGCCGGGGACTCGGCGGCCGGGGTCGCGGTGCCGCATTTGGGGCAGAAGCGCGCGTCATCGGGAAGCGTCGTGCCGCATTGGCTGCAAAAGGCCATCTTACCCTCCGTCCAAGTTGCCGCGAAGGACGCGGCAGGAATTGAATCGTTCCGTACTCGTATTGAGCGAGGCCGGTGCGCCGCCCGCAGGCAGGGGCTCAGTTGGCCAATTGAGACAAGCCCTGGAAGATTTCGGCGGCACTTTCCCCGGTGAGCCGCTTGCACCACCGATCGAGTATCCACACCACGAGCAAGCCGAACACCGCGATGCCGATCAGGCCCATGACCTGTCCCAACCCGCTCAGCAGCACGAAGCCGAGGAGCGCGCCGGCGATTCCGCCGAAGAACTCGCCGATTGCGAACAGGATCAGCAGGAACCACCGGCCGCGGCGCACGGGGGCGGGGCGGGGCTGCTTGTAGCTGCGCAGGGTGGCGCGGGGGCGCTCGCGGGCCGGGCGCGGCGGCGCCAGCGCAGGGCGGTCCGCCAGCGCGCGCGCGGGCGCGAGCATCGCCCAGCGCAGCGAGCGATAGAGCGCGGAGACGATTGCGATCAGCAGGCCGGCCATCAGGAGCATGCCGCCGGGCTCGTCGCCGCGGGGAAACCAGGTCGTCGTCACAAGTGCGGCGGCGATGACCGCGAGCCCGAATGCGGCGGTGTGGAGCAGGAAGCTCACGCCGCCCCGCGCGATGTAGCGGTCGATTTCCGGCTCGGTGACGGGCAGCGCCGGCCCGGTGCCGTTGGCTCGATAGACGAAGCCGTCGCCGAACCGCTCGAACTGCAGCGCCATGCCGGTGCCGAACAAGGAGAGGATGCCCATGATCGTCCTCCATCTTCCCGCGCGTCACGCGCGGGGTTGAATCAGGTGCCGGTCTTGCCGGCTGCCGCGATGCTCTCGCGCACGCGGGCGAGCGCCGCCGCCTCGACGTCGCGCTGGCCCATCGCCGCCCAGGAGCCGCTGACGTCGAACATGCAATGGCCGTGGACGGTCGCGACCAGCGAGCGCGCCAAAGTGCCGATCGCGTCGTCGGGTGCGCGGCCGAGCGTTGCCGCCACTTCGCGCACCACCACCTGCATCAGCCGCGCCCGGGCCTCGGCCTGGTCGGGCGAGATCGCCTCGGGCGGCGCGCGGTGCTCGTAGATCGCCGACCAGCGCAGCGGGTTGCTCCGCGCAAAGGCGAAATAGGCGGCGACCAAGGCGGCGATCCGATCGGTGCCGGCCTCGACCAGCCGGGCCTCGAGCGAGTCCGCCCACAAGGCGAAGGTGCGGGTGTTGATCGCGGTGACCAGCCCGTCGACATTGCCGAAGACATTGTGGACCGTTCCGACCGTATAGCCGACGCGCTTGGCGACCTCGCGCGCGGAGAAGCCGGAAAAGCCGGTCTCGGCCATCAGCGCCTCGCCCGCCTGCAGGATCAGTTCGTGCAGTTCCTCGCGGCTGTGATCGGATCGTCTGCCCATGAAGTCTCGCTCGTCGGTCTAAGGGTCGACCGCCGCCGGCGCGACGGCCGGCGGCGATCCCGTTCGTGGCAGTTTAGCGTGCGCGGCGGAACAGCACACCGCTGCGCGGCGTCGTCCGGTTCGACGCACCCAGGCCGCCGAGCGAGGTGATGATCCCGCCGCGCGTTCGGGTGAGGGTGAACAAGGGCGCGCCCGAACGATAGCGGCCGCCGATATTGCCGGTGCCGAATTTGTAGAATTTCACCGTGATCGAATTGGCGCGCGGCGTGACCGTGCACTGGATGCGGCGGTTGGTCTGGAAGCCCTGGCCGGTCAGCGTGCAGCCGGTCGAGCCGTTGCCCGGGCCGATCGCGAGCGTGTAGGTGATGAATGCGGCGATGCTGTCCGACGGCGTCGCGCCGCCGTGACGGCCGACCTCCTCTTCCCAGACATAGCGGCCGGTCCAGCCGGCGACCTGGGCGCTGGCGGCGGCGGGGAGCGTCACCGCCGCGGCAGTGAGGGTGAGGGCGATCGATTTGGTCCAAATAGGAAGCTTCGTCATGTTGCGTCTCCTTGGATTGCGTGGGTGAACGTTTGGACGGGCGCCCGGCCTCAGCGGCTGAGCAGCGACATCCGCCCGGTGAGCGGGGTGATCGCGAAATCGGCACCGCCGCGCGGCGACGGCCACATCGCGACCTGGAAGCGCTGCTTCGCGGCGCAGGCATTGACGGTCCAGATCTCGTAATGGCCGCCTAGCGCGACGGCCGGCCGGGTCGGCCGCTGGGGCGCGAAGCTGCGCGGCATCACGTCCATATGCGCCGAGAACAGCATCGAGCAGCCGCCGCTGCGCTTCGAATAGGCGGCGATCTGCTGGAGCATATCGCTGGCGAGCTGCTGGCTGGCGAGCGTGCGTCCGGTGACTTTGACCGGGGACGCGGCCGCCGGCTGGCTCAGCGCGGCCGTAGCGATCGCGGCGGCGGCGATGAAGTGCGTGCGCATCATGGTCCTTCTCCTTCGTCACGCTCCGCTAAGGGGCGGAGGCGGTGACCGGCTTGGCCACGAGGAGATAATTGATCAGCGCTCAGTTTGGTTCAATTGATCGGCGATCAATTGTGTGTGGGACGCGGTGGGGCGTTGTTCGTGGGCGCCCCCTCACGCCGCCGCGGTCAGTGCCTCGGTGACTTCGCGGACCTTTGCGGCGCGCTCTTCGGCGGGACACAGCTCGAGCGCGTCCTCGAGGTCGGCGGCGCGGGCGCCGAGGGCGGCTTCCTTGAACATGCCGGCCGAGCCGGCGAGCTTGTGGAGCAGGCCGCGCAGCTCGGCGATCGAATCGTCGTCGAAGCGCTCGGCGGCGGCGATGCCTTCGGCGCAGGCGCGCAGCTCGGCCTTGCGCGATTCGTAGCGGGCGCGAAGGTCGGACGAGATGGCGAGTTTCGGGGCGGGAGCCGACGGCGCGTCGCCGGCGGGCGCGGAGGTGGCGCGCGTCCAGCGGCGGATCAGCTTGGCGAGGTCGGCGAGCTGGACCGGCTTGGCGATATGCGCCTGCATTCCCGCGGCGAGGCAGGCGGCGACGTCGTCGGCATAAGCGTTGGCGGTCAGCGCGAGGATCGGCAGCGTCTCGGGGGTGAAGCCCGACTTGCGAATCTGCCGCGTCGCCTCGATGCCGTCCATCACCGGCATCTGCATGTCCATAAGCACCAGGTCGAAGGGCATGCCGGCATGTGCCGCGTCCTTGACCGTCTCGCAGGCCTGCGCGCCGTCCGGAACGGTGACCGATTCGTGGCCGAGCCGGGCGAGCATCGCCTCCATCAGCGCCTGATTGACGTCGTGATCCTCGGCGAGGAGGATCTTGAGCGGGCGCTCGGGCTGGTCCTCGCGCGCGTCGCCCGGCGCGGCGTGCGCGTCGGCGGGGTCGGCGAGACGCAGCGGCACGCGCAGGGTGAAGCGGGTGCCGACGCCGGGCTCGCTGGTCAGCGTCAGCGAGCCGCCCATCAAGGTAGCGAGCTGGCTGCTGATCGCGAGGCCGAGCCCGGTGCCGCCGAAGCGCCGCGCGGTCGACTGCTCGGCCTGGACGAACTGCTCGAAGATCGCGGCCTGGCGGTCCTTGGGAATGCCGATGCCGGTGTCGGCGACGGTAATCTCGATATTGGCGCGGCGATCGTGCCAGCCACGCCGCGCCTCGATCGAGACGCTGCCCGCCTCGGTGAACTTGACCGCGTTGCCGAGCAGGTTGAGCACGATCTGGCGCAGCCGCAGCCCGTCGATCAGGACGAACATCGGCAGCTCGGGCTCGACATCGAACCAGACGCGCAGGTTCTTCTGCGCCGCGGCGGGCTCGATCAGCTTGACGCAATTGCGCAGCGCGTGGCGGAAATCGACCCGCTCGGGCGCGATCTGCATCTGCCCGGCCTCGATCTTCGAGATGTCGAGGATGTCGTTGAGCAGCCGCATCATCGCCTTGCCCGAATCGACGATGAGCTGGGCGTGGCGTTCCTGCTGCGGGGTGAGGTCGCTGTTGAGCAGGAGATCGGCGAAGCCGAGCACGCCGTTCATCGGGGTGCGGATCTCGTGGCTCATATTGGCGAGGAAGCTCGACTTGGCGCTGGCGGCGGCTTCGGCGCGGTGGCGGGCGATCTCGAGCGCGAATTCGAGATGCTTGCGCTTGGTGACGTCGCGCAGCGAGGCGATGACTTCTACGGGCGCATTGGTCTGGGTGTCGCGGACGAGGCCGCAATTGGCTTCGATCCAGGTCTCGCCCGGGGTGCCGCGCTTGTGGATGCGATTGGTGGTGACGCCGTGCTCGATCTCGCCGCGGACCAGCCGGCCGTAAAAATCGAACAGCGAAGGCTTGTCGTCGTCATGCACCAAGGTTGCCATCGACGCGCCGACGGTGAGCTCGGGGGCGACGCCGAGCACCGGCTCGGTGGAGGGCGAGGCGTAGGTGATCGTGCCGCCGAGATCGATGCGGAACACCGCATCGGTGGCGTTCTGGGCGAGCAAGGCGAGCTGCGCCTCGGCGATCTCGCGGCGCGCGATGTCGCGCTCGAGCTGGTCGTTGGCGGCACGCAGCGACAGCATGCGCTCGCGCCGGTCGCGCACCACCAGCAGGGCGAGCAGCAGGACGAGGAACGCGCTGCCGAAAAAGGCGATCTCGAGGGGAAGCTCATAGGCAGCGGCGCGGGCCTGGCGCTTGTCGAGCAGGCGCTGCTCTTCGCCTTCGATCTCGCCGATCACCTGGAGCAGGCGGACGCGAGTCTCGCGGGTGGCGGGGCGGCCCAACAGCTCGAGCGCGTCGGCGGTGCGGCCGGTGCTATGGAGCCAGATCGATCGTTCGGACCCGGCCAGCCGCTCGCTGATCAGCGCTGCCAGCCGCGCGACACGAATGCCCTGGCCGGGATTGTCCGAAGTGCTGCGGCGCAGCGCCTCGACGTCGCCGGGAAGGGCGCGGCTCGTCGCGGCAAGGGTGGCGCGGTCCTCGGGGTCGCTGGTGAGCAGATAGCCGCGGCGCGACATCTCGGCGCGCAGAGTCAGGATGCGGACCTTCGACAGACGCTGGCCGACCTCGAAGGTATGACGGACCCAATTCTCTGCATTCTGCTTCTGCCAGGCGAGCCAGAAGCCCGAACCGGCACAGCAGATCAGCAGAAGAAACACCGCCGCGATCAACGTCCGCGACCGGCGCCGATTGGCATCCGTCATCATTGGGTTCCCTGAAACGCCCACCTTTACATATAGAGCATAATCTCCAAACTTCCGATTAGCGGTGACAACTGCCGGTCCCCGGGATTTCTCCCGGGTTGCGACCCGAAGGGAAAACTGGGCGTTATAATGGAGAGGAGGCGCCGTGGCGCCGGCGGAGGATCGAGGAACTGGAATGGCGCGGATCATCATCGCGGACGACGACGAACTGGTGGGCGAGATGGCGCGCGACGCGCTGATCGCGGCGGGGCACGGCGCCGGGCTGGTGCATAACGGCGCCGACGCGCTCGCGATCGTCAAGGCGCGCCGCCCGGACCTGCTGATCCTCGATTGCAACATGCCCGAGATCTCGGGCGTGCTGCTGGTGCAGGAATTGCGCAAGATGCCCGAATATGCCGATCTGCCGGTGATGATGCTCACCGGGCGGCGCAGCGAGCGCGACGAGGAACTCGCGCGCTTCGCCGGCGCCAACGACTATATGAAGAAGCCCTTCGACCCGGACGAACTCGTCTTCCGGGTGGAGGAACTGCTGGCGGCGCAACGCTGATGGCGCGGATCATCTATGTCGAGGACGACGAGCTGGTCGGCGAAATGGTGCAGCAGGTGCTCACCGAGGCCGGACACCTGATCGGGGTGATCAATCACGGCACGCTCGCCTTCGAGACGATCGCGTTCAAGAAGCCCGACCTCGTCATCCTGGATCGCGGGCTGCCCGGGATGAACGGCGTCGACATCCTCACTGCGCTGCGCCGGCTGCCCGGGCTGTACCTCACGCCGGTGCTGATGCTCACCGCCAAGGGCGGCGAAGCTTCGGTCGACGAGGCGATGGAGGCAGGCGCCAACGACTATCTGGTCAAGCCGTTCGAGCCCGAGGAGCTTGTCCGCCGCGTCGACGAGGTGCTCAGGAACAATCTGTTCCGGCGCAGCGGCTAGGGTCCGTACTCAACACCCGCAATGGTCGTGACGGAGCCGATTTTGGCGCACAGGGAGGAATGAGGAGGGAGCGATGCGATGTCATCGTGACCGACGAGTGACGTGGCTGTGCGCCAAAAGCGGCCCGCCGCTTCGCGGTCGCCCGGAGACGAACGCTGGACTGCGTCAGTTCACTTGCACGGGCCACCAGCCCGCGCCGCGCGACCTTCCTTGCCAGCGCCCGTCTCCGGGCGATCACGGCCGTTGTGGGTATTGAGTACGGACCCTAGACTGCACTTTCTCTCAGGTTTTGCTGTCAATTCGTTGTAAGCGACAGTCATCCGTTGTTCAGCGCCTCGGGCGGATGCTGGCGGCAGAACAGGAATGGGAGGCGGGCATGCACTGGGCAATCGCGGCGCGGCTGGGCACGATCGGCGGCGCGCTGGCGCTCTCGGCCTGCATGATGCCCTATGACGGCGGCTACGAGGCACCGCCGCCCGCCGCTTATAGCGCAGTCGAGAGCCCCGACCTCTACGCGTTCATCGACCGGGCGGACTCGATGTGGGAGGCGATCGGCAACGCGCCGCCCGATTACGCCTTTTCCTTCGAGGGTGCCGAGCCCTGGGCCTGGGAGCTGCAGGACGGGCAGCGCATCGTCGTCGAGGAGACCGCCGACGGCATCCAGAGCTATTATTTCTCGCCCGACGCGCGCGGGCCGTTCCTCGCGGTGCGGCCGGGGATGAGCTTCGGGTTCGACGGCGAGACGGTGGCGGTGGTCTATGGCCCCGATGGCGGCGCGATGCCGCGCGAGGCCGGGGTCGCGAATCTCGGCGAGGGCGCAGCGCTTTACGCGCGGGGGCGGCAGCTGCTGCGCGCGATGCTGCAGTCGCAGCGGCGCGAGGTCGACAGCCAGGCGTGGATCGACACCGGCCCGATCCTCTGGGGTAGCGTGGCGCTGTGGGACGAGGGTCGCCGCCGGCATCCCGGCTGGGGCCACCACCGCGACGGCGCGCGCGACGCCGAGTGGCGGCATCGCTTCGAAGCCGAACGGCTGCGCCGCGCGGCGCTGGCCGAGCAGTTCCGCCGCTGGCGCGAGGGCGGCTTCCAGGGCCCGCCGCCGGGGCATTTCCACCGTCCGGGCGAGGGGCATGCGCCTGGTGCGGGCAGGCCGGGCACGCCGGGCCGGCCGTGGACCGGCCGGCCGCCACAGCCGGGACAGCAGGGCGGCCCACCGGGCGGTCAGCCGGGCGCGGGCAGGCCAGGCGTTCCGGGGAGGCCGTGGATCGGTCGCCCGCAACAGCCGGGCCAGGGCCGGCCGCCCGGCGCGCAGCCGGGGCGGCCGCCTCGCCCCGAGGGCGGGTGGCCTTGGCGCGGCGGCGGGCGTCCCGACCGCCCGAACCCGCCTGCTGCAGGGACCCCCGATGCACCTGCCGTGACGCCGGTGCCGGCGCCGGGTGCCGGCGTGACGCGGCGCCCCGGCTGGGTCGGACGTCCGCGGTTCGAGCGCGGCGATGGCGAGCGCGGTGGGCAGGGCCGCCCGCAGGCGGCGCCGGTCATGGACGGTTCCGATGTCGGCGTGCCGCGACCCCGGCCCGACGGCCCGCGGCGCTGGGGCCGTCCCGGCGGCGCGGGCAGTGGCGACGCACCGCCGCGTCCCCGGCCCGAGGGGGTGTGGACCCGACCTGAGCGGAGCGCACCCGCCGTGGCACGGCCCCCCGCTGCGGCGCCGGCACCGCGCCTCGCGCCACCCGAGCGCAGCGCACCTGCCCCGCGACTCCAGGCCTCGGCGCCAGCGCCGCGCGCTCCGTCACCGCGCTCTTCCGACAGCGGGGTCCGCGAACGGCGCGTGCCCGAACCGGACTAACGGTTCTAGTTGCGGGCTGTGGAAAGCGGTCGGTCGGCTGACGCCCCAATCTCGGCCGTCTAGGCCGCGTTACCTAGATCGCAATTGCGGACGCTCGTGCTCCCGCTTAGGCATGCGAGATGCGTGCGAATTATCAGACAGTTTTCGATCTAACGCTGCAAACCGACTTAATTCATCCGGCCTATTGGTTCATCGGCATCTTCGTAGCTGCCGGCATCCTTCTTGTCGCTCTGGCTTGGTTGGCAGTCCGGAAACGTTGGCGTTGGCGTCGTTCACTTCCGTCCTTTGCAGCCTTATGGATTATCATCTGCACGTTCATAATCGTAACGGATGTCCGTGACACGGCAGCCATCCGAAGGGCCGTAAAACTTGGTGAGATTCAAACAGTGGAGGGCTGTTTAGACTATTTTCGTCCCGGAACTCCGTCCGGGACGAAGACGACGGCGGGCAATGAGGAATGGAGCGTAAATGGGCTCGTATTCAGCTATGGAGCTGGAGAGCGCCGGCCTTCCTTTCACCTTGTCTCAACTGCCGGAGGCGCAGTTCGAGCAGATTCCAGAGTGAGGGTCGGCTTTGTTGTGAGCCCCGAATATGGGAGGCGCGAGATTATCAAGCTTGAGCTTGCGTCCCGCGCGTGTCCAGCAGCACGTTTAGTTGAACCGCTCGCGCAGCCGTAACGCAACTTCCGCTTTCCCTCATTTCGGGCCGGAAGCAGACTTACGGCTTCCCACCCGAACCCGGACGCTCCAAATCTGTGTGCGGGCGCAAAAAAAGCGGAGTGGCAGCCTTTTCCTGATTGCGGCCGGCTTTCTTCAAGCCCTCTCCCGCTTTTGCGGGAGTGGGTTGGGTGAGGATCTTCTTCTTTTGCCTCGTCAGCCCAGCCGATCCGCGTTCAGCGCCGCAGCGAGCCCCAGAGCAGGGGCTTGGCATCGGTCGCGTCCTCGCGGAGCTTCGACGCACGGCGACTTGTCTGTCGGCAGACGGGCGTGCGCATGCGACACGAGTAGAAGAAAGAAGACCCTCACCCAACCCTCTCCCGCGAAAGCGGGAGAGGGCTAGAAGGCAGCTAACCACCCATTTGCCGCGGTTGCGCAGCGCTCTGCTGAGTGCCTGTCCCCGCCCGAACAGCGTGTCGGCGCCCGATCACGCCGGCTTGAACGGGATCAGCGTCTCGTATTGCGCGAGCGCCGGGGCTGCCGGGATGATCGCGCGGTGCCGGAGCAGATAGGTGTGGCGGACGATCTCGGCCTGTTGCTCGAGCCCGTATTTCTCAAAGGCCTGGCCGGGCTTGAGCGCGTAATCGTAGCGGCAGAAGGGGTGGCGCTTGATCGGCAGGAAGATGCCCTTCTGGTGCTGCCAGATATGCGTCATCTCGTGGACGAACAGTCCCTGCACGCCGAGCGGCGACTGGCTGAAATCGTGCGTGTAGATGCCGCTCTTGGGGTGGAAGTGAATCGTGCCGCGCGGCGCCATCGTGGTGTTCGACGGCTGGAAGAAGATCCACTTCTTGTTGGCGACGCGCGCCTGCGCATAGTCGATCGCGGCGCCGAAGACCGAGGCGCACATGCGGATTTCGCCTTCGGTGAGGGGGCGGCTGGTCATGCGCGCAGCATGACGGCTTGCCCGATGCTTGTCACTGGCGTTTCGGCACGCACCCGCGGCCGTCAATCCGCAACCTTGCGGTCATTGTCCGTCACGGAACGGCAACCCCCACGTCACCGGACTGGCGCAAAACGCTTCTAACGCGCCCCTCGGCTGCACCGGATCGGGCAGCAAAAGGGGGAAGACACATGGTTCGTACGTCGGTTTCGCTGCTGGCCCTGACGGTTTCGCTGCTAATGCCCGCCGCCGCGATGGCGCAGGGGGCCGAAGCCTCCGATCCGGCCGCGTCCGGTGCCGCCGCGGCGAACGAAGCCGACGACACCTCGCCGATCGTGGTGACGGGGCGCGAGACGCGCACCTCGGTGGTGTTGCCCGGCGCCGAGATGCAGAAGATCCTGCCCGGCGTCAGCCCGTTGAAGGCGATCCAGACCTTGCCCGGCGTGCTCTACATCACCGCCGATCCCTGGGGATATAACGAGCAGAACGCGCAGACCTTCATCCACGGCTTCGCCGCCAACCAGCTCGGCTACACGATGGACGGCATCCCGCTGGGCGACCAGAGCTACGGCAATTACAATGGCCTGTCGCCGCAGCGCGCGGTGATCTCGGAGAATGTCGGGCGCGTCGTGGTGTCGACCGGCGCGGGCGACCTTGCCACCGCGTCGAACAGCAACCTCGGCGGCACGGTCGAGACCTATTCGTCGGATCCGCGGCCGGCGTTCGGGCTGGAGGGCGCGCAGACCTTCGGCAGCTACAGCACGTCGCGCAGCTATCTCCGGCTCGACACCGGCACGTTCGGGGGCAACAATTCGGCCTATGTCTCGGCGGCGCGCCAGCATGCCCGGGCGTGGGATTTCGACGGGATCCAGGGCGGCTGGCAGGCCAATGCCAAGTTCGTCCACGACGATGCGATCGGCAAGCTGACGCTGTACTTCGACTATAACGACATGACCCAGCCGAACGAGGACGCGACCGTCTTCTTCAAGCCTTCGGCCGGGGGGACGGCGACGCCGGTCCAGCTCTACACGCCCTATACCAAGCCGTTCTCCTATCCGGACTTCGACTTGTACCGGACCAGCTATCTGAACGCGCTGGGCAACTCGCCGGCGGCGGAAGGCAGCAACTACCGCAATTATTATTCGGACGCGCAGCGCACCGATTATCTGGCCTATGGCCGCTATGACGCGAAATTCTCGGACAATGTGACGCTGTCGACCACCGCCTATTTCCACCACAATGACGGCGCGGGCGTCGTCGCGGGGCCGCTCGGCCAGTCGATCACCACCGCGCAGCCCTATCTCGACCCGGCCTATGCCAGCCTGCCGGCCAATTGCCGGTTCGGCGGCAATGCCAATGGCGTGCGTCCGGCAGCGTGCACCGCGCTGACCAACGCGCAGGCGGCAGCGGCCGGGGCGGCCCTGGTCGCAGCGACCGGCGGCTCGGGACTGATCACGCGCACCACCGAATACCGCATCGATCGCTACGGCGTGCTCTCGGCGCTCAACCTGGAGCTCGGAGACCATACCATCGAAGTGGGCGGCTGGTTCGAGCATAACAGCACGACGCAGTGGCGCCGCTGGTACGGCGTGAATGTCAACGATCCCGATTCGAGCACGCCTTACATTCGCCCGCTCGACGCCGCGAAGCCGCTGTTCACGCAATATCAGGGCGAGGCGCGGATCAACCAGCTGCAGCTCCATGTCCAGGACAGCTGGCAGGTGATCGATCCGCTGCGCGTCCAGTTCGGGTTCAAGACCAGCGCGCAATGGGCCAATGGCTGGTTCCCGGTGCAGCCCAGAGCGGGCTCGCTATCGGGGCTGACCGGCGGGCTGCCCGAGGGCAAGATCGACACCAAGAACTGGTTCCTGCCCGCGGTCGGCGCGACCTGGGACTTCAACGGGCACGAGCAGGTCTATTTCAACGTCCAGAAGAATTTGCGGCAGTATCAGGCGTATCTGGCGGGCGGCGGCGGACCCTGGTTCACCGGCAGCCAGGCGGCTTTCAATGCCTTCGCCGACGAGGGCAAGCCCGAGAGCAGCTGGACCTACGAGGCGGGCCTGCGCACCAACCGTACTTTCGACGGCGATATCGGGCTGAGCGCGCAGATCAATTACTATCACGTGGTGTTCAACAACCGCCTGCTCGCGATCTCGACCAACCCGGGCGGCATCGCCGGCGGCGGGATCACCGGGGGCACCTCGATCCTGGTCAATGTCGGCGACGTCCATACCGACGGCGTCGACGCGGCGCTTACCCTGCGGCTCGGCCGGACCTTCTCGCTGTACAATGCGACGTCGTACAATCTCTCCGAATATCAGAGCGATTATACGTCGACCGCTTCGGGGATCGGCGCGGCGACGGGGACCTGCATTGGCGGCTATCTGGTCACCGGCGGGGTGGTGCCGACTTGCGGCAAGCGGCTGCCCGGCACGCCCAAATGGATGAACAAGACCGTCGCGACTCTGTCGGTCGGGCCGTTCGAGGCGCAGGCGATCGGCGACTATGTCGGCCGCCGCTACGCGACCTTCACCAACGACGTCAGCGTGCCGTCCTTCTTCCTGAACTCGCTGCGCCTCGCCGCGAAGCTGCCCGACGGCACGCTGCCGCTGCGCAAGGCGGAGATCGCGCTCAACGTGACCAATTTGACCGACGAAAAGGGCGAATCGACGCTGTCGATCGGCTCGGCGACCAATGGCTGGTCGGCCTATCCGATCGCGCCGCGGCAATGGTTCCTGACCTTCTCGGCGGCGTATTGAGGCTGCCGGGGGCGGCAGAGCCTCCCGCTTGTTCGGATAGGGGCGGGGGCGCCCAGCGACCTTCTAGACCTCCCGGCGCGGCGAAGGAGGAAGACCGTCACGTAACCCTCTCCCGCGGAAGCGGGAGGGGGTTAGAAGCCGGGCCAGCTATATGAGCCTATGCCTTAGTTGAGCAGCACGCCGGGCAGCGCATTGGGCTTGGCGGCGAATATCGGCGCCGCGAGGGCCTGATCCCGAGTGACGAACCTCGCCGCCTGTTCGGCGAGTGCGGCGACTTCGGCGCTGAGATTGCGGGCGGCGGCCGAGCTTTCCTCGACCATCGCGGCGTTCTGTTGCGTCGCCTGGTCCATCGTCCCGATCGCGGCGCTGACCTGGGTGATCGCGGTCGATTGCGCCTGATTCTCGGCGGCCATGCCGCCGATCAGTTCGTGGACCGCGCGGACGCCTTCCGAAATGTCGGCGAGCGAGCCGTCGACCTTCTGGACCATCGCGACCGCCGCGCCGATCTCGGCCTGGGTGGCGGTCAGCTGGTCGCGGGCGCGGCCGGCCTCTTCCTCGGCGCGCATCGCGAGCGCCGAGACCAGGTCGGCGACGACCGCGAAGCCGCGACCCGCCTCGCCGGCGCGCCCGGCCTCGACCGCGGCGTTCATCGCGAGCACGCGGGTCTGGAAGGCGATCTTGTCGAGCCCTTCGATGACGCTGTCGATGCCGCGCGCGCTGTCGCTGACGCGAGTCATTGCCTGGACGGCTTCGTCGGTGACTGCGCGGCCGTCCGACACGATCGCGATCGCCCCGTCGGCGCGCTCGACGGTGCGAGTGGCATCGCTGGCATTATGCTTGAGGCGGTCGTCCATCCGCTGGATCGCTGCCGAAGTCTCTTCGAGGCTGGCGGCGTTGGTCTCGGTGCGACGGGCGAGATCCTCGGAGGCGCGGGCGATCTCGGTGGCGCCGGCGCGGATCGAGGCGGCGCTGGCAGTGACGGTGCCGATCAGCGCGCGCAGGCTGGCCAGCGCGTCGTTGAAATTGGCCTTGAGCGCGGCATAGGCCGAGGGGAAGTCGCTGCGGATCTCGGCAGTGAGGTCGCCATGGCTGAGCGCTGCGAGGCTCTCGCTGAGCGTGGTGGTGACCGCCGCCTGCTCGCGCGCGAGGCGGGCGTCGGCGGCGGCGCGCTCGACCGCGGCCATGCGGAACTGCTCGACCGCGAGCGCGATCGCCCCGAGCTCGTCGGCGCGGTCGCGGTGCGGGACGATCGCGGTCTCGCCCTTGGCGAGCCGCGCGGTGACTTCCGAGACTTCGACCAGCGGGCGGACGACGCGGCGCAGCAGGACGAAGGCGCAGGCGGCGATCAGGCCGAGCAGGAGCGCGGCGAGGATTCCGAGGATCACGATCGTCGTGGTCAGCAGGCTGCTCGCGTCGCTTTCTACTCCGGCCTGATAGGCAGTGGCATCGGCGACGAGCTTGTCGATCTGGACGCGGTGCTCGGCGTAACGCTGCGACAGCGCCGCATAGCTGCGCGCGGCGGCGGCGCGGTCGCCGCGGGCGATAGCGGGCAGGTAATTGTCCTCAAGCTCGCGCCAGAAGGCGGCGGCGGGGCCGTGGGTGGCGCGCGTGACGCCCTCTTTCAGCGCGGGATCGAGGTTCGACTCGGTCCAATAGGTGTGGCGGGTGTCATATTCGTCGTGGAGCTTGCGCAGGCGCTTGCGTGCCTCTTCGAGCCGCTGCGGCTGCTGGAGCAGCAGAGTCGCCTCGAGATAGGATTCGATGACATATTCGGGCGGCGGGAGGATGTCGGCGATCAGGTCGGCGGCCTGGCGCGACTTGACCTGCATCGCGCCGCCCATGCGGATCGCATCGACTCGCGTCGCGGCGATCACGCCGCCCAGCAGCAGCAACGCCAAAAGCGCGGCACTGCCCGCGCGGACCATGTTTGCGATCTTCATCTTCGTCGTCCGCTCCCCCGGGCACCGATATCGCCATTATAGAGGGCGTTGCGGCGGACTGTGCCGAAGGGGTTGTTTTAGCCGCGGCAGGGCGATTCCGGGTTGGTGCGCGACACGTGCGGGCCAATACTTGCAATAGGATCGTCACAATTGTCAGGTCGCGGTCTTTGCAAGTATTCCGTGACGACATCGATTAATCGTGCAACAACCACGGATGAATAGTGCCGCTTAACTGCGGATCGCCAGTATCGGATTGCTCGCTCTGCGCGGGCGGGGACCATGCATTGGGAGCGATCGACGATGAGGGCCTATACCACCAGCTTCACTTATGTTTCGCCGCCGGTCTCGACGGCCGCGGACCCGATGGATTTCGACGATCTGCGCTCGGGCAATGTCAGCCCGACGCAGATGTACAACAACTATTTCACGGGCAACAACGATACGGTGGACGGATCGAACAAGGCCGATGTGATCAACGCGCAGGGCGAATCTGACGCGGTCTATGGCCATGGCGGCAACGACATCATCTTTGGTGAGAAGAATCCCGATTCAGGCTATCCGGCCGCGGGCGTCGCTGGGAACGACCTGTTGTACGGCCAGGCGGGCAACGACACGCTTTCGGGCGGGCTTGGCGATGACATCTTGTACGGCGGATCGGGCAACGACCGGCTGTACGGCAACGTCTCCTACGACTCGGCGAACGAGCTGGGCAACGACACGCTCTATGGCGGATCGGGCGACGACTGGCTGTACGGGCAGAATGGCGATGACGTGCTGATCGGCGGCACCGGCGCCGACTTGATCTATGGCGGCACGGGCGCCGACCGCTTCGTCTATTCGAGCGCAGCGGATACCGGCGACTGGCTGCTCGACTTCGCGCGCGGCACCGACACGCTCGACCTGAGCGCGTTCGACCTGGATCCGCTCAATTTCGTCGGCGCATTGGCGTCGGCGGGCGATGTCGCGCCGGGGCAGGTCGGCTATTTCCCGGGCTATGGCAGCGAAATCTATCTGTACGTCGATACCGATGGCGTGGCGGGCGCCGATCTCGAGATCCGGCTGGTCGGAGTCACGCAGTTCGCGGCATCGGATATTTTCTGGTGAACCGGTCTTACGAGAGAGACGCTGCGTAGAGGCTCGCGGACAGGCCCCACCCAAACCCTCCCCTGAAGGGGAGGGGCTTTACCTGATGATTGCCGTGCAGTGGACGCGTGCTGACCTAGGCCGCCCGCAACCAGTCTTCCGCTTTGTCGAGCGCGGCGGGGTCGTCGACGTCGATCCAGGACAGGTCGCTGCAGTCGATCGTGTGCGCGGCGCCCGCCGCGGCGAGGACGCGCATGCCTTCGGTGAGCGAGGAGGATTCGAGGCTGTTCAGCGCGGCGAACAAGGCCGGGCCGATGGCGAAGACGCCGGTGTCGAAACAGTCATAGTCGGGCAAATGCTTGCCGATCGCCACGATCGCCTCGCCCGCCGTGCGCACGCAGGTGACGTCGTCCAAATCGACCAAGTCGCTTTCGATATTGCGGTCGATCGCGAGGCGGGCGCCGCCGCCGGTGCCCGCCGCGGCGACGCGCGCATAGAGTGCGGGGTCGACGAGATGGTCGCACATCGCGAGCAATGCGTCGGCACCGGCTATCGCGTCCTCGGCGGCAAGGACCGAGACGCCGTTAGGCTGGCGATAATCGGCGGTGCGCACGGTGTCGACCGCGAGCGGCCAGTCGCCCGCGGCGAGATAGGCCTCGATCGCCTCGGCCTCATAGCCGAGCACTACCACGACCCGAGCCAGACCGGCCGCGGCAAAGCCGTGAAGCGCGTGCGCGATCAGCGGCTTGCCGCCGACCGGGCACAGGGGCTTGGATGCCGCTGCGGAACGAAGGCGGCTGCCTTCGCCCGCGGCGAGCAGGATCGCAGTGGTGATCACGCGGTCAGGCGGCGGCGATGAACTGCTCGACCGCGGTTTGCGCCAGGTCGTCGGTCATCTGGGTACGGGGATGCTTGCAGAAATAGGCCGAGGCCGCGTCGATCGGGCCGGCGAGGCCGCGGTCCTTGGCGAGCTTGGCGCAGCGGATCATGTCGATCGCGACGCCGGCGCTGTTCGGGCTGTCTTCCACCGATAGGCGCAGTTCGAGGTTCATCGGCACGCCGCCGAACATCGAGCCTTCCATGCGCAGGAAGCAGACCTTGTTGTCGTTCTGCCACGGCACGTAATCCGACGGGCCGATATGGACGTTCTCGTCCTCGAGCCGCTCGGCCGCAACCGACTGGACGGCTTCGGTCTTGGAGATCTTCTTAGACGCCAGGCGGCGGTGGTTCGACATGTTGAGGAAGTCGGTGTTGCCGCCGGTGTTGAGCTGGTAGGTGCGATCGAGCTTGACGCCGCGCTTGGCGAACAGGTCGGTCAGCACGCGGTGGACGATCGTCGCGCCCAGCTGCGCCTTGATGTCGTCGCCGATGATCGGGACGCCCGCGTCGGTGAAGCGCTGCGCCCATTCGGGGTTGCTGGCGATGAACACCGGGATGTTGTTGACGAAGGCCACGCCCGCCTCGAGCGCGCACTCGGCGTAGAATTCCGATGCTTCCTGCGACCCGACGGGGAGGTAGTTCATCAGCACGTCGGTCTTGGTCTCGCGCAGGACGCGGACGACCTCTTCCTTGGTAGCTTCGCGATCGTTGGCGACGACGAAGGTGCGGTCGTCGTTATAGTCCGACATGTGTTCGGCGACGCCGTCCATGACGCGGCCCATCTGGACCGTGGTGCCGGTCGGCTCGATGCTCTCGCAGAACACCGCGGTGCAATTGGGCTTGGCGAAGATCGCCTCGGCAACGTCCTTGCCGACCTTGCGCGCATCGACGTCCCAGGCGGCGACGACGTGGATGTCGCTGGGGCGGTAGCCGCCCAGGTCCCAGTGCATCAGGCCGACGGTGTCGTTGGCGCCGTCGCGATAGTGCGACAGGCCCTGGACGAGCGAGCTGGCGCAGTTGCCGATGCCGACGATCGCGATGTTGATGCTCTTCATTGCAGTTCGGGTCCTCTGGATGAATGATGGGATTGGGTTGCCGCCCCGAATTCTCGGAGGAGGCGGATTTCGACGGCACGATGCCAGATCAGGCCGATCAGCAGCACCAGCGTGAGGGGGACGATCTCGAACCACCAGAACAGCCGCGGATCGGCGGCGAGGCAGGCAGCGAAGATCGCAAAGACGCGGGCATTGGCGGTGAGCAGGCGCATCCAGCGCATCGGGCCGAGCGCGCGCGCGGCATAGGCCTGGCCGAAGGCGACCGGATCGGGCGCGCGGCGCATCGCCTCGTCGAGGCGATAAGCGATGCGATCCATGCTGCCGGCGACGGCGTCGTAAAGCTGGACGAGCGGGTTGCGGCTCGGCTCGGGCGGAGTCGGCGCGAGGCCCTTGCAGCGGCGGTGGAAGCGCGCGCGCTCGCTCTCGTAGAGGTTCGACTGGACCGCGTGGAAGATCGCGGCGACCACGGCGAGGATCCAGCCCTCGCGCGTGCCGAGCGAGAAAGCGAGGACGAGGTAGAGCAAGGCGAAGACGCCGTGATCGCACATCCCGTCGAGCGCGCGGCCCAATGCGCTGGCGGTGCGGGTGGCGCGGGCGATCATTCCGTCGAGCCCGTCGGCGATCAGCCAGCCGACCGAGAAGAGCAGGCCGAGAAAGGCGAATCGCCAATCGTGCCACTGGGCATAGGACGCGGCGGCGAGCCCGCCGAGCAGCAGGCCGAGCACCGAAGTTGCATTGGCCGAGATGCCGCGCGCGAGGAACCAGGGAAGCAGGCGCCGCCCTGCCGGGTGAATGATCCAGAGGTTGGTCGGATCCTCGATCCGGCGATCCCGCGACCCGTCCGGCGGAGGAGTTGTCATCGGCTCGTCACATACAGCGCGCGCTGTGCAATCAGCAAGTCATTTGCGTTGAATGTGCATGTAATACGGAACGCGGGAGGGGTGGCGGCGGTTTTGACGCGCCCGGCGTAACTGTAACGATCACTGTCATAATTCGACGGGGCGGGGGCTAGGGCTGTCGGACATGGCGCCCGGCGGGGGCTAACCTCTGCGTGGGGGGCTCGGCGGATGGCGCGACCAACCTCGGGTGCTACAAGCTGCCCTAGATCGTAGACTCATAAAGCCGACCGACAGCTGTCGCCCTAAGCCGGCCGTTTAGCCCAATGCGAGCGAAGCCTGAAAGGGCCGTCCGTTGGCACATTGCCTGACGAGCGATGGCAGCGCCTCGATGATGCTTTAGGAAGCGCTGCCGGCCCTCCCAGAGGCTGCTATTTGTTGATGTACGTCTTGGCTCGTACCCAGTAGAAAACTTTCGCCGACAAATAGCAGTCGAAAAAGAACATGATGCTCGGATAACTTGAACAGGAGGCGCTTGGCCGAAGCACTTGCCATGGGGCAAAGGAGCGGCGCCCAAGCGCGATTTCGTCGCGACAGACCTAACGAGAGCCTGCGCTTGCTGTGGCACTCCGACAAATCACTATTTACTGTGGCTTCGTGGCGGGCCTCGGTGTGGCCTTCGTTTTCGCAGCTCTCTCAGCAGCGCGCTGCTGCTCGACTATCGCATCGTTGCGCGCCTTCTCTTTGACCGCTTTCGCCCAGGCATCTTCCTGCGCCTTTCTCGCCGCTGCCTTTGGATCCTGATAATCCTGCGCCGAAACTGGCAGAGCCGAGTTGGCTCCTAGCGCCGCGAGCGCAATCAAGACGAATTTGATCTTCATTCCTGCCTCCTCAATTTATGCGGCCAACCGGCCGGCGATGAGGATGATTACAGGGAGGAGCCCGCTTGGGGCGTGACGGACGTCACGCGAACTATACAACCCGGACAGGAAAGGCAGGCTAAGCTACAGCCGATACTGGGGATCCACCTTCAGTTGTCCTAAGAAAAAACTCGTTCATACTAGTTGGCGCTGCGCACCATCATTTGAATGAGCACTCTGAATTCCGGTCCACGAAATCATTGGCGCCGGTAGTTTCATTGGAGAAGGTTCTGCTTCGCGTTGCCACATGCCGGCGCCTGCAACGAGCGGTAGCAGTCATTCATGCCAGCCCCTCGCCGAGATCCTCGTGGACCATGTCGACTTCGCGGACGCCGCGGGCGCGGCGGGCGGTGTTGACCAGGGTGCGCAGTTCCTCGCGGCGGGCGCGGGCGCGGGCGACGTCGCGTATCACCAGCGGGCCGTCGCGCGTGGTCTCGTCGGACGAGGTGATGCTGATCGTGCCGAGATCGGCCATCTGGTTGACGATGCTGAAATCGATGCGGACGTCCTTGATCCGGTATAGCTCGATCTCGTCGATCGATTTGCGGACGATGCCCTTATGGAGGATCAGCCGGTCCTCGGTGACTTCGTAGGTGGTGGCGAGGTTGGCAAACCATTTGCTGAGCAGCAGGCCGAGCCCCGCGACCAAAGCCACCGGGAACAGCCACGCCCAGGCGGCGACCGGGCGCTGGGCGAGCGCCCAGATCGAGCCGGCGAGCCCGGCGAGAATGAGCAGGATCGTCCCCCAGCCGGCAAGCGAGCCGCGCAGCCAGCCGAGCGTGGACGAACGGAAACGGTCTATGGCTTGCGGCATGATGGGCCTCCCTTGCAGGAGGAGGATAGCGCGGATCGCCGCGGCTTCAACTCAGGCGGTATATTTGTCGCAGGTCGAGCGCGTCGCGGCGGGAGCGGGGTTGAACAATTGCGAGAGATCGCGGCGGTCGCGGACCAGGAAGGAGGCGACGTAGCGGATCTTGGCCGGGCTCATGAAGGCGCCCCCGAACAGCCGCTGATAGTCGTAATTGACCTCGACGAAGATCAGCGCCGCGCCGCTCACCGACGTAACCATCGCGCCCGGATCGCCCATGCCGGCGGAAGTGGTGCCGGCATTGGCCTTGGTGGCATCGGTGCCCGCGGTGACGCTGGTGGTGCCGTAGCTGGAATCGTAGCCGGCACCGCGCTTCATGCCGAAGCAGCGTTGCCAATGGATGCGCTGGACGGGCGCGGTGTCGTAGCTCTGCTGGATGTTCTCGAGGCTCGACATCGTGACGCGACCGTTCGTGCCGAGGCCGAAGGATTCACCCTGCAGCCGTGCGGCCTGGAGCGCGTTGTTGATGTCGAGCTCGCGCAGCTGAACGGTGGAGAGCGAGGTCATCGCGCCCATGCGCGAGCCGTTGTCGGCAAGGCCCGAGGCGATCTGGCTGACCCGCAGATTGACGATCGCGAGGTTCGCGGTCTCGATTCCGTAGCAGCCGAGCAGGAGCACCACCGGGAGCGCGAGCGCGAACTCCATCATCGCGACGCCGCCGGTGGCGGCGGCGAAGCGGCGGAGCGGGGCGAGGAACGACCGGCGCTTCACTTGCAGACCGTGGGCGGGTTGTTGACGGTCTGGGTGGCGTAGGGCTGGTTCATCAGCGTGGTGCTCGCGCTCAGCGTGGCGGTGCCCGGCCAGCCGAACCAGCGGGCGACGGGGAAGAGCCGGGTATAGTCGATGGAGGCGGTGTAGACGGTGACGTCGTTGGCGCCGCCCTGGCCGGTCCTGCCGGCATCGTCGTCCCAGCGGCCGTTGCCGTTGACGTCGGTGAAGCACTCGCCCGGGTCGCGGACGCCGCTATTGTTCGAATCGACGAAGGGCTCGGGCGCGATCGCACTGAAGTTCGAATAATTGAGGCGCGTCGGAAAGCCGCTCGAGAAGGAGGCGTTCCACGCAACGGCCCGGACGCGCTCGAGCACCTTGGCGTCGATCGACGCCGGCGTCGCACCCTGGATGCCGCCGTCGCGGCCCGCCTTCTGCACCGCGCCGGTGAGCACCGCCTGGACATAGGCCTGATAGCCGAGCTCCATCAGCCCCATCATCAGCGCGAGCATCACCGGCGCGAGGATGGCGAACTCGATCGCAGCGACGCCGCGGCGATCGCGGGCGAGGCGGGCGCGCAGGCGCCGTGCCGCGATCATTGCGACACCCGCAGCATCGCCACCTGCTTGGCGATGTTGGCGAAGGCAGTGGCGAGTCCCGAACCGGTGGTGGTGTAGAGCGCCTGGCTGCTGGTGGTGGCGCACGACTTCATCTCGGTGGTCGCGCTCGAATCGATCGTCACCGTCCAGACCTGGATGTTGCGCGCCTTGGCCGCGGTGCACTCCGCCAGGAAGCGGGCATTGTGATAGGCCTTGAGGTTGGTGAAGTCGCCATTGCTCACCCGCCGATCGTAATATTCGTTGCCGTACATGCCGTAGACGCCGGTGTTGGGCGCCATGTCGCCGTCGGTGAGGAAGACGATCACGCGGTTGGGCGCCTGGCGTGCCGGCCACGCCGCGGTGTCGCCACCGAAGATGCCCGAGGGCGAGATCATCCGGGTGCCCCAGATCATGCCGACATCGTGATAGGTGCCGCCGATCGGACGGAAATCGGCCGCGTTGACGAAGTTCGACACCTGGGTGCGCGTCATCGTGTCGAGCCGGGAGACCGGCTTGCCGCAAGAAACGAAGCCCGACTGGAGGTAGGCGGTGGCGCCGATATTGGGGTGGCTGCTGCTGTCGCCGGTCGAGGTCGCGGTGGCGGTGCTGCCGTAATTGTTGCGGGCGTAGAAGAGCTCGGGCCACATCGGACGCCACTGCGTGTCGATGCTGCTCCCCGGCACGAGATCGGGATCGAGATCGGCGGGCAGCGAGGTCTGGCTGAAGGTCATCGCCCCCGGCGTGGTGGTGCGCTCCTCGATGCACCCGGTCCAGCGGCTCGTCGCGCCGTTGGTCTTGCTGGGATCGGGGACCGCGACGCCCGACACGAAATTGCGCACGTCGAAGTTCGACTGCTGGTAGCGCCAGGTCGGCGTGCCGAACGACGTGCCGGTCTGGATGCGCGATTCATAGTTCCACTGGCTGTTCGCGCTGCCCGTGCCGCCGACCATATAGGCGGGCGAGACCGACAGGATCGCCTTTCCGGCGTTCACGGTCGAGGTATAGGTGACGAAGCCGTAGCGGATATGGGTCGACGGGTCGGCCGCGGAGGCGAGCGTATCGTAGAAGCTCAGCACCGCCGAGCGCAAAGCGGCGATGCGCGAGCCGCTCTTCTCGGGCACGTAGTAAGCGGTGCTGCCGGGATAGCCGGCGACGCTGTCATTGCCGCTGGCGGTGCCGTCCGCCGGACGCGCATAGCTCGTCGTGCCGGCCGAGCCGACATAGTTGTTGCAGGTATTGTCGTCGTCGCTCGGCAGGCAGGCCATCGAGCCGGTGGTGTCGAGCACGAAGATCACGTCGGTGTCGGCGACATCGTAGCTCGCCTGGCAGGTGACGTTGATCTGCTGGTTCGAATAGCCGAACATCGTCATCAGCGTCATCGGCACGGTTGCCGTGGCGGTCCCCGCGACCTGCGCGTCGGCGGTCTTGGTCGGCGTGAAGCTGGCCGTGGCGGTCTTGAACCAGCCGGTGCGGAAATTGTTGTTGAAGAAGGTCTGCGCCTGGGCGGCGGCGGTCGCATCGAGCGTGGTGTTGGTGAGCGAGGTGTCGGTCATCGACTTGCGGCCGGCGAGCACGCCGGCATCGCAAGCCTGCTGGAGCCGGGTCTTGATGACCCACAGCCGCGCCGTGTCGATCGCGCAGCCGCAAAACGCCGCGAGCGGGATGAGCATCGCCGCCATCATCGCCAAGGTCGTGCCCCGGGTGTCGCGCGCGAGCCGCGTCATGAACCCCGAATGCTGTTGCCGATCTTGCTTCAAGACTCGCTCCGCACTGGGACCGGTTAAGGTCCGCTACTCGGAGCGCGTTCTGCGCTGGAACTAAAAACAGTTCGTTTCCAGGTGTTTAAGGAGTTTTGCCCTGCGGGACTCTACGTATGCCCCGTTAACGAGCCGGCGGCGGATCGCCTGCGCCGACCACTTCTGCCTGAAGTGCCAGCTTCTTGCCGCCGGCAAAGGCCAGCGCGAGCGGTACGCGGGTTCCCGGCTTCACTGCGGGGCCGAGATCGAACAGCATCACGTGGCGGCCCCCGGGAGCGAATTCGATTCTGTCCTTTGCCGGCACGGCGACGTCGCGGAGGGGGCTCATCGACTTGACGCCGCCCTTGTCGCTGGTCTCGTGAAGCTCGGCGCGCAGCGCCGCGGGGGTCGAGACCGCGAGCAACGTATCTGCCTCGGCGCCGCCATGGACCGTGAAATAGGCCGCGCCGGGACGGCCGGCGACCGCGGGGAGACGCACCCAGGCGTGGTCGGCGTCCAGCTCGGCAGGCTTGCCGCAGCCGGCGAGCAACAGCGCCGCCGCAACGATCCCCGGAAATCCACGCATCCGCCCGTCTCCCAATTCGGGAAGGTTCCTAGAATTGCGACCTTCTTGCGGCAAGCGGAAGCGCACCTATATCGCTTTCGCAACTGCTCATCCTGCGTTGCCGACACGGGGCGCGGGGCAGGCAAGTTTTTGATTTTAAACACTTGAGAATCTGGGGGCCAACGAGGGACCATGGCTAAAGTTATCGGAATCGACCTGGGTACGACCAACAGCTGCGTTGCCGTGATGGAAGGCGGCAAGCCCAAGGTCATCGAAAATGCCGAGGGCGCGCGCACCACGCCGTCGATCGTCGCCTTCGCCAAGGACGGCGAGCGGCTGGTCGGCCAGCCGGCGAAGCGCCAGGCGGTGACCAACGGCGACAACACCATCTTCGCGGTGAAGCGCCTGATCGGCCGCCGCTTCGACGACCCGGTGACCAAGAAGGACACCGAGCTGGTGCCCTATTCGATCGTGCGCGGCTCGAACGGCGACGCCTGGGTCAAGGCGGGCGGCGAGGATTATTCGCCGTCGCAGATCTCGGCCTTCACGCTGCAGAAGATGAAGGAAACCGCGGAGAGCTATCTCGGCGAGACCGTGACGCAGGCGGTGATCACCGTTCCGGCCTACTTCAACGACGCGCAGCGCCAGGCGACCAAGGATGCCGGCAAGATCGCGGGCCTTGAAGTGCTGCGCATCATCAACGAGCCGACCGCGGCGGCGCTCGCCTACGGGCTCGAGAAGAACGACGGCAAGACGATCGCGGTCTATGACCTCGGCGGCGGCACGTTCGACATCTCGGTGCTCGAGATCGGCGACGGCGTGTTCGAAGTGAAGGCGACCAACGGCGACACCTTCCTGGGCGGCGAGGATTTCGACTCGAAGGTCGTCCAGTTCCTCGCGGACGAGTTCCGCAAGGCCGAGGGCATCGACCTCACCAAGGACAAGCTCGCGCTGCAGCGCCTGAAGGAAGCCGCCGAGAAGGCGAAGATCGAGCTGAGCTCGGCGCAGACCACCGAAGTGAACCTGCCGTTCATCACCGCGGACGCCAATGGGCCGAAGCATCTGGTCAAGGCGATCAGCCGCGCCGATCTCGAGCGCCTGGTCGACGACCTGATCCAGCGTACGCTCGAGCCGTGCCGCAAGGCGCTGGCCGATGCGGGGCTCAAGGCCAATCAGATCGACGAAGTCGTGATGGTCGGCGGCATGACCCGCATGCCCAAGGTGCGCGAAGTCGTGAAGCAGTTCTTCGGCAAGGACCCGCACACCGGCGTGAACCCCGATGAGGTGGTCGCGATCGGCGCGGCGATCCAGGCGGGCGTGCTCCAGGGCGACGTGAAGGACGTGCTGCTGCTCGACGTGACTCCGCTGAGCCTCGGCATCGAGACGCTGGGCGGCGTGTTCACCCGGATGATCGACCGCAACACGACGATCCCGACCAAGAAGTCGCAGGTCTATTCGACCGCCGACGACAATCAGGGCGCCGTGACGATCCGCGTGTTCCAGGGCGAGCGCGAAATGGCGGCGGACAACAAGATGCTCGGCCAGTTCGACCTGGTCGGGATCCCGCCGGCGCCGCGCGGCGTGCCGCAGATCGAAGTGACCTTCGATATCGACGCCAACGGCATCGTCAACGTGTCCGCCAAGGACAAGGGCACCGGCAAGGAGCAGCAGATCCGCATCCAGGCCTCGGGTGGTCTCTCGGACGCCGACATCGAGCAGATGGTCCGCGACGCCGAGCAGTTCGCCGAAGAGGACAAGAAGCGGCGTGCCGGGGCGGAAGCCAAGAACAATGCCGAGAGCCTCGTCCACACGACCGAACGCCAGCTCGCCGAGAATGGCGACAAGGTCGACGCGTCGCTGAAGAGCGAGATCGAGGCGGCGATCGCCGAGACCAAGACTGCGATCGACGGCGGCGACGCCGACGAGATGCAGGCCAAGGCGCAGAACCTCGCCCAGGTGGCGATGAAGCTGGGCCAGGCGATCTACGAGAAGCAGGCTGCCGAGAACGCGTCGCCGAGCGCGGACGGCGGGGCTGCAGCGGGGAACGAGGCGGGCGGCGAGGAAGTCGTCGACGCGGAGTTCTCCGAGGTGGACGACAACAAGGCATAATGTGATGCGTGCCCCCGCCACCCCCGCCCCGGCCGGGGTGGCGGCGAGGGCGGGGGCCTGAGTAGATGACCACCGAAGTCGATTATTACGAGTTGCTCGAATGCGAGCGCACTGCGGACGATGCGACGCTGAAGTCGGCGTATCGCAAGCTCGCGATGAAATACCACCCGGACAAGAATGGCGGGTGCAAGGACCACGAAGAGAAGTTCAAGGCGGTCAGCGAGGCGTATGACTGCCTCAAGGACCCGCAGAAGCGCGCGGCGTACGACCGCTTCGGCCATGCCGCGTTCAAGAACGGCATGGGCGGCGGCGGCGGCCACGGCGCGCAGGATTTCGGCGGGTTCAGCGACATCTTCGAGAGCGTGTTCGGCGAGTTCATGGGCGGGCGCGGCGGCGGCCGGCCCAATCTGCGCGGCGCCGACCTGCGCTACGACATGGAAATCAGCCTCGAAGAGGCTTGGCACGGCAAGACCAGCGAGATCACCGTCGACGTGTCGGGCGTCTGCGACAGCTGCGCAGGGTCCGGCGCCAAGCCGGGGACGCAGGCACATGCCTGCAAGCAATGCAACGGGCACGGCAAGGTGCGCGCCCAGCAGGGCTTCTTCATGGTCGAACGGACCTGCCCGGTCTGCCACGGCGCCGGCGAGGTGATCAGCGATCCCTGCCGCGACTGCCGCGGCGAAGGCCGGGTCGACAAGACCAAGACGCTCAAGATCAACGTGCCGCCGGGTGTCGACGAAGGCACGCGGATCCGGCTGAGCGGCGAGGGCGAGGCGGGTGCGCGCGGCGCGCCGTCGGGCGACCTCTACATCTTCCTTCACGTCTCCAAGCACGCGATCTTCGAGCGGCAGGGCACGACCCTTTTCGCAAATGCCCCGATCAGCTTCACCACCGCGGCTTTAGGCGGCGAGATCACCCTTCCTGGGCTCGACGGCGAGCAGATCGCGGTCAAGATCGCGCCGGGCACCCAGCCGGGACGCGAGGTGCGCCACCGCGGCGCCGGCATGCCGGTGCTCCAGGGGCGCGGGCGCGGCGACCTGGTCGTGCGGCTCGACGTCGAGATGCCGAGCAAGCTCACCGCGAAGCAGCGCGAGCTGCTCGAGGAATTCCGCGCGACCGAGACCGGCGACGAATGCCCGCAAGCGAGCGGGTTCTTTGCCAAGGTGAAGAAGGCCGTCGGGGGATAAGGCTGTATCCGCGTCTAGCCTAAAGTCCCTCTCCCCTTGCTAGGGGAGAGGATAGCGAAGCTTGGCAGCTTGCTGCCTAGCGTAGCTTGGTGAGGGGTAGAGCGGCGCGTTGCGCCGCGGGGGGGGGGGGGGGGGGGGCCCCCCCGCGGCTGCTGTGCAGCCGCATCCCCTCACCCAGCTCCGACTAAGGCTTTGCTTCGCAAAACCTAAGTCTGCGCAACCCTCTCCCCCTGTAGGGGGCGAGGGAAGTGAAGGGGCTGAGTGCTGACGCGGCACCGGGATCTCCGGCGATTGCCTATCGTCGTCTTTCGCGATAGCCTTCAGCATCCGGCAGCCTTTGGGCGCGCGCTGCCATTGCATTTCTGGCCGGCGTCGCGGCAACGACCGCGCGTGCGCCGGCGAGAGCGAGGGCGCGCATGACCGACGACGAACGTCAGACGCTGACACAGACGCTCGACGCGCTCGACCGGCTGATGCGGATGTTCCAGGCCGAGCGGATCGTGTATCTCGCCTGCGCCTTCGCGTCGTTCGCACTGCTGATCTATGCCGGAGTGCTGATGTTCAGCAGCGGCAAGATCGATCCCACCCAGCTCGGGCTGATCTTCGGCGCGACCGGGCTGACCTCGGTCGCCGGAGGACGCGTGGTGCTGTTCCTCAACCGTGCGTTCAATCTCGTCGAGGACATCGTCCGCCGGCTTGCAGGGCTGCCTGGCCGTGCTGGCTGAGCAGGACGCCAACGACCTGATCGCCGGGCTCGAGCGCGCTTCGCAGCGTTCGCGGCCCTATATCGTCTTCGGGCTCGTCGCGATCGTCGCCGGGTTCGTGATTCTGGCGGTCTATCTCAACCAGCAGCGCGCGACCGCTGAGCGGCTGCGCCAGGCCGCCGAGCAGCGCGCCGCCGAGCAGACGGTCAAGGTTGCGGACCTGACCGCGACGCTGGCCAATGCGCGGCTGGTGGTGCAGGAGGCGCATCCGGCAGAGCGTTCGGCGGAGCAGTGGCAGCGCCTCTCACGCTTGCTCACGCTGGCCAGCGGCGATGCGCGGGCGCTAGGGCATAGCGTGAGCGCCGAGGCGGCCGAAGCGGCGCCGGTCGCCGCCGGTGCCGCGCCAGCGCCGCTGCCCTCTCCCTCCGCAGCCGTCGACGCGGCGAGTGCCGAGGCGGCGCCATCGGTATTGCGGCTCTATGTGCAGATCGCCGACGAGAGCCAGCGTCCAGCCGCTCGGGCGCTGGCGAGCGCCTGGGCGGGACGTGAGATCGACGGCATCCCGGTCGTGGTGCCGGGGATCCAGCTGGGACGCAGCACGCCCGAAAATACCTTACGGTGCACCAAGCCCGCGGCGTGCCAGCGGCTCGCGCGCGTCTCGGACTGGGTCGGCGCCAGCCTTGCCAGCCCGAAGCTCAAGCCGATCGACGTCAGTCGGCTCTATGGCAAATCCAAGGGGATTCGTCCGGGAACGTACGAGCTATGGTTCGCGCCGGGCGAGATCGTGCTCGCGCGCTGAGCGACGGGCGCGGCGTCCGTTCCGATAGAGCCGATGTGCCGCAGGGTTGCCTCAATGGCCGTCGTCGCTCCAATGGGGCGGGTCGGAGGCGAGCTTGATCACGCCATAGGTGGCGCCGATCGCGTGCAGGTCCTTGTTGGCGTCACCCGAGCGCGGCGCGCCGACGGAGTGGACTCGGCCGGTCTTGTCGCGGAGCTGGAGCGTGCCGGTCCAGTCGATCGTCATGTCGATCGCGCGGCCCTCGATATGGCGCGAGGTGAGCGAGGGCTGGAAGGCGATGCCGAACAGGTCGACCATCTGCTGCGCCCCCTGCTTCGAGGCGGCGAGGTCGCCATGGTCCCAGACGATCGCGCAGCCGGGGAGCGCGGGGACGTCCCTGGGCGCGATTCCGCCATGCGCGATGCGCCAGCTATAGTGCATCAGCTGCGCGCGGGTGCGGTTGCGCAATGTCGCCGAGACCTTGACGTTCGCGCCCGCCGCCTTGAGCGCGGCGACGAAGGCGGCGACCTTTTCGCGGAAGCCGGGGACGAGATCGGCGATCGCCGCGCTGTTGGGAAAGCGGGCCTGGTTGGCGTGCCACCATGTCGCGCCGCTGCGCTGGGCGGGGGCGGCGGGCGGCGGAGCGGGCGCGCGGGTCGAGAGCGCGTTCCAGGTGCGGCCGCCGGGATCGATACGGCCATCGGGCTTGGTCGCGCCGAGTACGCGGGTCTGGAACGCCTCGATCGCGGCGATCGTGAGCGGACCGCAATTGCCGTTGGTCGGCAGCGGCTTCTGGCCGGTGTCGCCGAGCCAGTCGTTGAGCAGATGCTGGACGACGAGGACGTCGGCGAGGGTGTTGGCCGCGCCTTTGCCTACCGGTGCTTCGATCGCCATGCTGTTCCCCCGTCTGCCCGGGGGCAAGGATAGGCGCAAATGGGGTTGTAGGAAAGTTGGCGGAATTCGGAAATCCTCCCCCGCCAGGGGGAGGTGGCGCCGAAGGCGACGGAGGGGGAGGACTCACTACGCTCGGTGATTCCTCCCGCTCCGTCAGCTGCGCTGACACCTCCCCCTGGCGGGGGAGGATTGGGCGTTAGCGCAATGCTTGGCTGAGGGCCTGGGCGAGGCTGGCCAGGGTGTAGGGTTTCTGGATCACTTGCGCGCCTTCGTGCTCGGGGGGCAGGCGGAGCTGCTCGCCATAGCCGGTGGCGAAGATGAAGGGCACGCCCTTGGCGCGCAGCGTGTCGGCGATCGACAGGCTGGTCTCGCTGCCGAGATTGACGTCGAGTACGGCGACCTCGAACTGGTCGCGCGCGATTTCCTGCTGCGCCTGGCGGACGCCAGCGGCGGTGACGACACGCGCCGCGCCGAGGCGAGTGAGGATGTCCTCGGCGTCCATCGCGATGATCAGGCTGTCCTCGACGAGCAGGGCCGCGCCAGTGAGCACGCCTTCGCCCACTTCATGGGCATCGCTGGTGATGCTGACCGCGGCGACCGGCGGGCGGGCGGGATCGTCGGCCTCGACATGGCGCGCCGGGATGCAGAAATCGGCCTCGAGCCCGGTGAGCGCATAGCGGACCTCGGCCTTGCCGCCGAGATCATAGGGGATCGAGCGCTGGATGATCGTCGTGCCGAAGCCCTGGCGCCGGGGCGGCTGGACCGCGGGGCCGCCGCGCTCGCGCCATTCGATGTTCAGATCACCTTCCTCGTCGAGATGCCATGCGACCTGGACGCTGCCATTGTCCGACAGCGCGCCATATTTGGCCGAATTGGTCATCAGCTCGTGGAACACCAAAGCCAGGGTCGAGAAGGCATTGGGGTGGAGCAGCACCGAGGGGCCGGAGCAGACGAGGCGCTGGCTCTTGCCGCCGAGATAGGCCGCGGCCTCGGTCTCGATCAGCCGGCCGAGCGGCGCGGCGCTCCAATTGTCCTGGGTGATCTGGTCGTGCGCGCGCGCGAGGCTCTCGATTCGGCCTTCGAGCAGGCTGATCGTGCTGCGCGTGTCGGCCTGCGGGTCGAGCGACTGGCGGACGAGCCCGCGGATCAGGCTGAGGATGTTGCGGACGCGGTGGTTGAGCTCGGCGATGAGCAGTTCCTGCCGCTCCGAGAAGCGGCGGCGCTCTTCCTGCGCGTCGTCGCTGAGGCGCAGCACGACTTCGATCAGCGAGGCGCGCAGCATCTCGGCGACGCGGATCTCGGCGGCGGAGAAGGGCTCGGAGCGGCCGCGGACTTCCTGGCTCCACAATTCGAAGCTCTTGCGTGGGGTGAGCCGCGGGCCGTTGGGGCCGAGTTGCGCGGGCTTGTGCGGGTCGCCCGCCCATTTGACCGTGCGCACCTTTTCCTGGCGGAACAGCAGCACGTAATCGCGCGGGCTCCGCGAGATCGGGATGGCGAGCAGCCCGGCGGCGATGTCGCTATAGGCCTCGGCGGGCGCGAGCGTATCGGCGAGCCGGTCGGTCGCGAAGATGCGGCCCGCGGCCATCGCGCTCAGCCGGCGGACCAAGGCGGCGAAGGCCTCGGGCGGCGGAGTCAGCCCGCTATGCGCGCACTTGCCGTCGATCCAGATCGCGATGCCGTCGCATGGCACGGTCTCGCGCAGCATCGCGCCGAGCCAGTCGGGATTGTCGAGCAACGTCGCGTCGCCGGCCACTGCGGCGAGCAGCCGGTCGCTGCTGGCACGGGCGTTGGTCTCATAGGCCTGGAGCTGCTTGCGCTCGCGGCTCTCGAGCTTGAGCGCGAACATCTGGCCGAACAATTCGGCAACCGAGCGGCGCTCGAAGCTCGGGCGGCGGGCGCTATAATGGTGGCAGGCGAACAGCCCCCAAAGCTGGCCCTCGACGATGATCGAGATCGACAGCGAGGCACCGACACCCATGTTCTTGAGATATTCGATGTGGATCGGCGAGACCGAGCGCAGCACCGACAGCGAAAGGTCGATCGGCGCGCCGGTCTCGTCGCGGCGAGGCAGGATCGGCACCGGAGTCGCGTCGATATCGGCGATGATCCGGAAGGGCGTGCGGACGTAGAGCTTGCGCGCCTGTTGCGGAATGTCCGACGCGGGATAGCGCAGGTCGAGGAAGCTGCCGATCCCGGCGCGCGCGGACTCGGCGACGACTTCGCCCGAGCCGTCGGGATCGAAGCGATAGACCATGACGCGGTCGAACCCGGTCAGCGCGCGGACCTGGCGCGCGCCTTCGCGGTAGAAGCTGGTGGTGTCGCCGGTCGCGTCGAGCCGGCCCATCATCGCGCGGATCGCCGAGCCGGCATCGGCGGCAGCCTCGTCGCTGCTGTCCTCGCCCTCGATGATCAGCACGTCGCCGATCATGTGGAGCGCGAAATCGAGGCGGCGGCCATTGGGCAGGGTCAGCCCGAACATCCGCTCGACAGCATCGGGACCGCGCAGCATCGCGAGGCGGTTGCGCAAGGTGTGGACGGCATGCTCGCCGAACAGCGGGATCGCCGAGGTGCCGAGCAGCTCTTCGGCTTCGACTCCGAAGAAATCGTGGATGTTCGCCGAGGCGCGGCGGATCAGCCAGTCGGTCGACAGAGCGAGCAGGAACCCGAAGGGCTGGATCGCCCCGAGTTCGTGGATCGGCTCCCGATCGCAATTGGTCAGGTCGACCTCGAAATCACCGCTATCCGACAAACTCAGTCCTTAGCCCAGCGTAGCGCGGAACGCTCGAACGCCGCGAAGACCTGGTGGGCAGCGGCTAGGGCGGACTGCAATTCATCGGGCTGATATAGGATAGTATCTATGCGATCCAGCAAATTTCGCCATTTCTCAGGCGGTTGATCTGCATCAAGATAGGCGCGGGGGAAGCCCGAAGGAACCTGGCGGGCGAGGAAGCGGCCCCCGAGCCGCGAGCCCTCGAGGACGTAGAGCGCGCCGGCGAGGGTGGCATCGGTTCTAAGCTCCCAAGCGTCATCCCCGCGAAGGCGGGGACCCATCTCCGACGCGTCGTCCCGGGCAGAGAGTGTGGGAGATGGGCCCCCGCTTTCGCGGGGGTGACGGATAGGGCGGAGGAAGGCGAGGTCTTCCTTGAGCAGGTGACCGCGCTTGCGCGTCTCCCAGTCGGGGGCGATCCGCTCGGCACCAGCCGCGTCTAGCGCGTCCTCGAGCGGCAGCAGCACTTCGGCGTGCGCACGCAAGAAGGCGGCGTAGCTGTCGCGGTCGGTCAGGTCGAACGCGGCGAAGGCGGCGTCGACCCGGTCGTGCGCCTCGGCGGTGCCGGCGCGAAGCGCCTTGTGGGTGTCGTTCAAGCGAAGACGCGATCGAAGATCGTGTCGACCTGCTTGAAGTGATAGCCGAGGTCGAACTTGTCCTCGAGTTCTTGCGGAGAGAGCGCGGCGGTGACCTCGGGATCGGCCTTCAGCAGTTCGAGCAGCGACAGTTCGCCGTCGCTCTCCCACACCTTCATCGCGTTGCGCTGGACGAGCCGATAGCTGTCCTCGCGGCTGACCCCGGCCTGGGTGAGCGCGAGCAGGACGCGCTGCGAATGGACGAGCCCGCCCATGCGGTCGAGATTCTTCTGCATCCGCGCAGGGTAGACAAGGAGCTTGTCCATCACGCCGGTGAGGCGGGCGAGGGCGAAATCGAGCGTGATCGTCGCGTCGGGGCCGATATAGCGCTCGACCGAGGAGTGGCTGATATCGCGCTCGTGCCACAGCGCGACATTCTCCATCGCGGGGATCGCCGCGCTGCGGACCATGCGGGCGAGGCCGGTCAAGTTCTCGGTGAGCACCGGGTTGCGCTTGTGCGGCATAGCGCTGCTGCCCTTCTGGCCGGGCGAGAAATATTCCTCGGCTTCGAGCACTTCGGTGCGCTGGAGGTGGCGGACTTCGACGGCGAGGCGCTCGATCGAGCTGGCGATGACGCCGAGCGTCGCGAAGAACATCGCGTGGCGATCGCGCGGGATGACCTGGGTCGAGACGGGCTCGACCGACAGGCCGAGCTTCTCGGCGACATGCGCTTCGACGCGGGGATCGATATTGGCGAAGGTGCCGACCGCGCCCGAGATCGCGCAAGTGGCGATGTCGGCGCGGGCCGCGACGAGGCGCTCGCGGTTGCGCTTGAACTCGGCATAGGCCTCGGCGAGCTTCAATCCGAAGGTGACCGGTTCGGCATGGATGCCGTGGCTGCGGCCGATCGTCGGGGTGAGCTTGTGCTCGTACGCGCGGCGCTTGAGCACTTCGAGCAGCGCGTCGAGATCGGCGAGCAGGATGTCGGCGGCGCGGGCGAGCTGGACGGCGAGGCAGGTGTCGAGCACGTCGCTGCTGGTCATGCCCTGGTGCATGAAGCGCGCCTCGTCGCCGACCTGTTCGGCGACCCAGGTCAGGAAAGCGATGACGTCGTGCTTGGTCACTGCCTCGATCGCGTCGATCGCGGCGACGTCGATCGCGGGCTTGGTCGCCCACCAGTCCCAAAGCGCCTTGGCGGCGGCCTTGGGCACCACGCCCAATTCGGCGAGCGCCTCGGTGGCGTGCGCCTCGATCTCGAACCAGATCGCGAAGCGCGCCTCGGGGGACCAGATCGCAGTCATTTCGGGCCGCGAATAACGGGGAACCATGATAAGCCTTTCGCCGGGTTTGGCGCGCCGATAGCAAGCGCGCCCTAGACTTTCCAGCGGAAGCGGCCGGTGATCGGCCAGGCGAGCAGTGCGTCCTCTTCGCGCGCGCCCCCGCCGATATTGTGGACGATCAGCGGACCGCGGGCGCCGGGCGTGTCCGAGACGAGACCGATATGCGTGAAGCCGCGGCCGACGATCGAAGTGAAGATGTCGCCGGGCTGCCAGCCCTTGCCGTCCGCCGGGACGGGCAGCTCGGCGCCCATTCGCGCGAGAAAGCGCACGAGGTTGGGGACGCGGCGATGGTCGATGTTGCGGTCGGGGCGGGCGAGGCCCCATTTCCGGGGATAAGTGGCGAAGCTCTTGCGCATGTCGGCATTGACCAGCGCCTGAAGATCGATCCCGAACGCGTCGCGATAGGCGCGGATCACCACGTCGGTGCAGACGCCCTTCTCGCGCGGCACGTCGCCGTTGGGGAAAGCGAGGACGGTATAGGCCGGGTCGTAGCGCGCGGTGACGCCGACCTGTCTGCGCGCGGCGGCGACGAGCCTAGCGGTGCGTTCGCTCGCGGCGAGGCGCGTTTGCGGGACGGCGGCCAGCGCGCGAGCGGCGCCGCAACCGGTGAGACCGGCGGCGATGCCGAGGAGCAGGGTTCTGCGATGGATCATCGAGGGCATTCTGTATGCACCGTGGCTGCGGCGCCACAGCGCAAATGAATTGCGACGAGATGGTGTCCAATAAAGGCGGAGCGTGGGGCATGCGGAACTAGCTGCCGGTCCGTAGGTTCATAATCGTGAAGAGTGACCGTTTTATGCTTCGCCAGCGTAGTTCGGCTGAAGCAATCAACAGGAGATCGAATGATGCTGAAGGCAGTTCTTCTTGCCACGTCCATGCTCGTTGCTGCGCCGGCTTTTGCGCAGGACAAGCCTGCAACTGAAACCAAGGCGCAGCAGCCTGCGCCCTCTTCGACGACGACGGCCAAGCCCGAGACGCCGGCAACGACCGATGATGCTGCGCCGGGCACGCAGGGTTCGGGCGCCGTAGAGGAAGCGCCCGCCGCGGCGCCTGCGCCGGCGACCGAAGCCGCCCAGCCTACTCCCGCTCAGCCTGCACCGGCTCAGCCTGCACCGGCTCAGCCTGCGACGGCGCCGGCCCAGCCGGCAGCGCCTGCTGCTGCGCCGGCACAGCCTGGAGCCGCGCCGGCCGCCGGAACCACCGGTGCCGGCACCGCTACTGCGGCGACCCAGCCCGCGACGACTCCCGAACAGGTCAGCCAGGCCGTCGGTCGCGATTTCGGCACCTATGACAAGGACGCCAATGGCAGCCTCACTCAGGCTGAGTTCGGCACCTGGGTGAGTGCGCTGCGCAAGGCTTCGGAGCCGGCGTTCGTGCCGGGCTCGGCGGACGCCAATGTCTGGGTCGGCCAGGCCTTCGCCCAGGCCGATGCCGACAAGAACAAGACGCTGACTCAGGCCGAAATGGCGACCTTCCTGACGCCCAAGAAATAAGGCTTCCGCGCCCCGCACGCATGGCGCACTCCCGAGCGGCCGCCGGACCCCGTGTCCGGCGGCCGTTTTGCATTTGCGGCGAGGCTCAGCGCTCTGCCAGGCGGCGGGCCGTGGGGCGCACCGTCGCGCAAGCGGGTGTGCCGTCCGCGGCGGTACCGAGGATAGTGATCTCCAAGCTGCCGTCGGCGCGAATCGCGCGATCCAGCAAGTCTTCGCTGATGTCGTGGATGTCGACCTTCATCCGCCGCGACCAGGGCGAGGAAGGGTCGCCGGCCATCTGCCCGATGCGGATATAGACGAAGCGCCGCACCGGCCCTTCGCGGCGCACCTGATCGCCGAAGAATTTGGGGCCGGGGCCGACGCGGATCGGAAGGTCGAAGGAGAGCGGCTCACCTGCACGCGAGCATTTGGGATCGAGCGGCCGGTCGTCCTTGCCCTGCAGGCTGTGACAGACGCCGGCTACCGGCTGATCGATGATGATCCGCAGGGCGATCTCGATCTGATCGGTTTTGGCCATGCGGGATGATAGATCGAGGGCCCAGGGGAGGAAACGGCTAGATCAGCCCTTGCGCGCGCAGGCTGGTATGGCCCTCGGCGCCGAGGATGATGTGGTCGTGGACCGCGATGCCGAGGCGCTTGCCGGCCTCGGCGACCTGGCGGGTGATCTCGATGTCGGCGCGGCTGGGGGAGGGGTCGCCCGAGGGGTGGTTGTGGACCAGGATGATCGCCGCCGAGCCCAGGTCGATCGCGCGGCGGATGACTTCGCGGACATAGACCGGGGCCTCGTCGATCGAGCCCTCGTTCATCAGTTCGTCGCGGATCAGCATGTTGCGCGCGTTGAGGTGGAGGACGCGGACGCGCTCGATCGCGTGGTGCGCCATGTCGGCGCGCAGATAGTCGAGCAGCGCCTGCCAGTTGGCGAGGACCGGACGGGCGGTGACCTGATCGCGCAGCAGGCGCAGTGCGGCAGCGTGCGCGGCCTTCAGCGCGGCGACGCTGGTCTCGCCCATGCCGGAGACGCGGGCGAGCGACTCCGAATCGGCGGTGAGCAGCCCGGCGATCCCGCCGAACTCGGCGAGCAGTGCCTTGGCCAGTGGCTTGGTGTCGCGGCGGGGGATGGCGAGGGCGAGCAGATATTCGACGAGTTCGTGATCGAGCAACGCGTCGGGACCGCCTTCGAACAGGCGCTGGCGCAGGCGCGCGCGGTGGCCTTTATTGTCGGGCTCGTTCGCCATGCGCCGTGTATAATTCGGCGCGTGGGCAAGTCGAGGCTCGGGCTCAGGAATGGGCGGTCATGACGGCGAGCACGCGCTCGCCCTGCGCGGAGGGTAATTGCTCGAGCGCCTGGGCGAGCGCCACGCCGACGCGGCATTGATCGGCTTCGCTGAGCGACCGCGCGCCGGAGCCGTCGAGGAAGCCGGCGAGCTGCCGGTCATTGAGGCCGGCGCGCTTCATCTGCGCGACCAATGCCTGGCCGTCGGCCGGCGCCAGGGTGTCGATATTCCGCTTGGCGGGAGTCCTCTCGCCCGCGGCGATCGCGCGGAACTGCACGGCGCCGATGTCCGCGAGCAGCCTCTGGACCTTCAGCGAAGGCGTGCCGCCCGGCTGGATCGTGCTGAACGTATATTGCGCGCACACCTTCGGCGATTCCGCCGCAAGGGCGTTTATCAGCGCCGCCTGGCTCTTGCGAAAGGCCTCAAGCTCGGGCGCGGGCGCCAGCGCGAGTGCGCGGACATGCGCCTTGCGAAACGCCGCCATCCGATTGAAGCCGAGCAGGTTGAGCGCGGCCGGAGTGGCGCCGGCGCGATGCTGCGCGACCATCTCGGCCTTGAGGGCGGCATAGTCGGCCGGGAAATATTGGCGGAAGGCCTGGAACATCGGGCCGATCGCCGGATCGTTCTGCACGACGGTCTCGAAATCCGCCTCGAGCTTGCCGGGGCGGTTTTGAAATGCGTGAATCGCCAATTGGCCGAGGAACAGCCCGACAAAGGCGGCCACCACCGTGACCAGGATTTTGGCGATCGGGCGATTTCGGACGGCGGCCATGTATATTCCTTTTTACTTCGAGAACCATCCGCGTTGGCGGCGCGACTGCCTAGCCGGGAAGCTACGCGGACGTGAAGTAGGGACGGCGACCTGTCGGTTCGGGGGCCGGTGTTGACTCGGACCCGAGCCCTTCCTAAAGCGCCCCTGCCTTGGCGGGCTCGCCGCTCGGCACATGCGTCTGGCCTGCCGGAAACGGCTGAACAGGAGAGACAATTGGCTGAGAACGAGCCCGGACTGGACCCCTTGCCCGAGGATGCCCGCCTGAACGCGCTCGACGAGCGATTGCGGCGAGCAAAGACGGAAGAGGCGATCAGAACCGGTGCCGTGGATACCAAGGGCGATGCCAGCTATCGCCTCGGGAACCGCGTGCTGGCCGAACTGATCGGATCGATGGTCGGAGGGGCAGTGATCGGCGGTACGCTCGATTGGCTGCTGGGAACCTCGCCTTGGCTCCTGCTGGTGCTCCTGTTCCTCGGGATAGGCAGCGCTTTCAGGAACATCATCAGGATTTCGAACCAGCGCTCGAAGTAACTCTTCGGGCGCTTTGGCTAATGAAACGGATCAACGTGGCGGCTGAATCAGGCAAGATCGACCCGATGCACCAGTTCGAGGTGCAGACGATCTGGGACGGCTTCAACATTGCCGGACACCAGATCGCCTTCACCAACTCGGCGGCATGGATGTGCGTCGCGGCTTTGGTGCTGTGGGTGTTCATGCTCGGCGGCATGAAGCGGCAGGTCGTCCCCGGCCGCTGGCAGATGCTGGTCGAGAACTTCACCGGCTTCATCGATTCGATGCTGGCGCAGAATATCGGCAAGGAAGGGCGCAAATACCTTCCCTACATCTTCTCGCTGTTCATGTTCATCCTGTTCGCCAACGTGCTCGGGCTGCTGCCGCTGGGGCTGTTCGGTATTCACCCGTTCACCTTCACCAGCCATTTCACCGTGACCGGCGTGCTGGCGATCATGAGCTTCTCGATCGTGCTGATCGTCGGCTTCTGGAAACACGGGCTCAAGTTCTTCTCGCTGTTCGTGCCGCACGGCACGCCCTTGTGGCTGATCTGGCTGATCCCGGCGATCGAGTTCGTCTCTTTCATGGTGCGCCCGTTCTCGCTGGGCCTGCGACTGTTCGTCGCGATGATCGCTGGGCACATTCTGCTCAAGGTGCTCGCGGGCTTCGTGATCAACGCGGGTAATGCCGGACTCATCCCCGGGCTCGGCGTCGGCATCCCCAGCTTCGCGCTGATGGTCGGCATCTCGGCGCTCGAGATCCTCGTCGCCGGCATCCAGGCCTATGTCTTTGCGCTGCTCACGTCGCTGTACATCAACGACGCCGAGCATCTGCACTGAGTTTTCCGTAGAAACTACCAACCGAATACACGCAGGAGTGATTTAAATGGACGCAGAAGCAGCAAAGCTCATCGGTGCGGGTCTCGCGGCGATCGGCGCCGGCATGGCCGCCATCGGTGTGGGCAACGTGTTCGGCAGCTTCCTCGAGGGCGCGCTGCGCAACCCGGGTGCGGCCGACGGCCAGCAGGGCCGCCTGTTCATCGGCTTCGCGGCCGCCGAGCTTCTCGGTCTGCTCGCGTTCGTCGTCGCGATGATCCTGATCTTCGTCGCGTAACGTTTCCGGTTCGGGCCGGGGCCCACGCCCCGGCCTGCACTTGGATAGGAATCCAATGCCTCAGATCTCCCAACTCGCCGAAACCTTCGCGTCGCAGATCTTCTGGCTGCTCGTGACCTTCGGCTTCGTCTTCTTCGTCATCGGCAAGATGATGCTGCCCAAGGTGGTGTCGACCGTCGACGCGCGCGACCAGTCGGTCGCCGCGGACCTCGCCGCTGCCGAGGCGGCGCGTGCCGCCGCCGACCAGGCCGAAGAGAATTGGCGCACTGAGGAGAATGCCGCGCGCGAGAGCGCCCAGAAGCGCATCGCCGAGGCGCGCGCGCAGGGCACTGCCGCGGCCGAGAAGCGGCTCGCTGCGGCGCATGCCGAGACCGATGCGCGGATCGCGGCGGCCGAAGCGCAGATCGCCGCGGCCAGCACCGCCGCGGGCGCCGAGATCGAGGCAGTGGCGGCCGAAGCGGCACGCGACATCGTCGCACGCTTCTCGGGCGCCGAGGTTACGGCCGCAGAGGCCCAGAATGCAGTGAAGGCAGCGCTCAATGGCTGAGGCACAGGCACAGACGGCCGATCCGGTCGCGCAGAATCTGAGCGAGGCCGAGCACGGCGAGGGCATGGCGGTGCGCGACACCGGCGCACACGCGGTCACCGCGGCCGAGGGCGGCGTCGGGCCGACCGGCACGCATCATCCCGATCCGTCGCTGTTCGGCGTGCTCGACGCGACCGTCTGGGTGTCGATCGCGATGGCGGTCTTCCTGTTGATCCTGATCTGGAAGAAGGTTCCGTCGCTGATCACGCGCGGGCTCGACAACCAGATCGCGGCGATCCGCACCCGGCTCGACGAAGCCAAGGCGCTGCGCGCCGAGGCCGAGGCGCTGCGCGACGAATACACCATGAAAATCGCCGGGGCGGAGGCGCAGGCGCAGGCGATGCTCGCGCATGCCGACGAGGAAGCCAAGGCGGTGCTCGCCAAGGCCGAAGCCGACGCGACCGAGCTGACCGCACGCCGCGCGCGCATGGCCGAAGACAAGATCGCCGCTGCCGAGCGCGCCGCGATCCAGGCGGTCCGTACCAAGGCGGCCGAGGCCGCGACCCGCGCCGCCGCGGCGATCATCGCGCAGAAGCACGATGCTCAGGCTGACAAGGCGCTGATCGACAAAACGATCGCGGGGCTCGGTCGGCTCAACTGAGCTGCGGGCGCCGGGGGCCCCCGCTCTTCGCTGCCGGATCGGCTGGAAGCCCGCGTCGGGCGTGCTAAAGCCGGATCATGGCTATTACACCGCATGACAACCAGTCTTCTCGGCACGTTCGCGGGGAGGGCGCCGCGCGCTGGCTCGGGGTCGGCGGCGGCATCGCGCTGGTGCTGGCCGCGCTCGCAATCCTGTTCGCCTGGCATCGCGCCTCTGACGAGCGACGAGCGTCGCGCGACGTCAAGGCGCGCGTCGAAGCGGAGATGAATCGGATCGAGGCCGAGGCCGAGCGGATCGAACGCGAAGCGTCGAAATGATCCGGTGCGGCCCTATGCCGTTTCCGATGCGACTAGTTTGCGGTGATTTTACGTTTACGTAACTTGCCGATGTGCGTGATTAGTTACCGTTAACTCGGTATACGGTCTATTTTGGCCGCGAATTCATTTGCTCTTCTTGTTTGGCTGCGCAAAGCAGGGGCGATGATCAGGAAACGGTGGGATGTCGGCCGCGTCGCCTTGCTGTCTGGGCTGGCGCTTATCTTCGCGGCAATGGCCGGCACCTTCCTGCTTTTTCGCGCCGACCAGCACGCCGACATCGCGGTGGTGGAGACACTGCGGGTGCAGGAGCGGCTGAACAGCTTGCTCACCCGCGCGCAGGAAGCCTTGCTTGGGGAGAGCGGCTATCTGATCGCCGGCGACGCGCGCTTCATCGCGCGCCACCGGGCCGCGCGGCAGCAATTGTTCCTCGAACTTACAGCGTTGCGCCGCCAGGTTGCCCGTGACCCGGTGCAGACCGCGTCCGCCGCGCAACTCGAGCGCTGCTGGCGTGCCCGGCTGTCTTATGCCGATGCGCGCTTTGCGTTGTTCCAGTCCGGGCAACCGGACGAGGCGCGGCGCTCGCTTCGTGCGGTATTGGATCGGCCGGTCAGCGATCGCTGTCGCGCGGTGGTCGTCGCGATGAAGGTCGAGGAAGCGCGCCAGTTCGAACGCCAGCGCCTGGCGGCGGACCGGCAGGCGACGTTGCTTGCGGCCTGGCTGCTGCTGTGCGCGGCGGCGGTGACGGCGTTCGCGCTGCGCTCGACCTTCCGGGCGCTTTCGACCGCGCAGAACGCCTCTATCGCGCGCGACCAGCTGCTCAACGCCAATGCACGGCTGCACGAGGAGGCCGCCAGCCGCGAGGTCGCCGAGGCGCAGCTGCGCCAGCTGCAGAAAATGGAGTCGATCGGCCAGCTGACCGGCGGCATCGCCCACGACTTCAACAATATGCTGGCGATCGTCATCGGTTCGCTCGACCTTGCCCGACGGCGGATCGGGCATGACGTGAAGCGCGCGCAGGAGCATATCGATTCGGCGATGTCGGGAGCGCAGCGCGCCGCGCAGCTCACTTCGCAATTGCTCGCCTTCGGCCGGCGCCAGCCGCTCGCGCCGACCGCGTTCGACGCCAGCCAGCTGCTCCGCCGCTTGTCGGAGCTGCTGCGCCGGACGATCGGCGGCAAGGTCGACTTCCAGATCGATCCGGCGAGCGGGCTGTGGCCGGTCTATGCCGATGTCGGGCAGCTCGAGAGCGCGCTGGTCAACCTGTCGCTCAATGCACGCGATGCGATGGGCGACGGCGGCAAGCTGATCGTCAGCACCGCGAACGTGAAGATCGACCATGCCTATGCCGCGACGCATCCCGACTTCGCACCGGGCGATTATGTGCGGATCACCGTACGCGACAGCGGTGCGGGTATGCCTGCCGAGGTGCGCGACCGCGCGTTCGAGCCTTTCTTCACGACCAAGCCGACGGGGAAAGGCACCGGATTGGGGCTGAGCCAGGTCTACGGCTTTGCCAAGCAATCGGGCGGGCATGCCGCGATCGATTCCGAGCCCGGCAAGGGCACCCAGGTGCATCTGTTTTTGCCCCGGTACAAGGGTAAGCTGGCCGAGATCGAAAGCTGGCAGGCGGGGCCGGATACGCGGCTGCCTGGCGCCGGCGCGGAAGCTGGCGAGATCATCCTCGTCGTCGAGGACGAGGAGAAGGTGCGGCAGCTCGCGGTCGATGCGCTGCGCGAGCTCGGCTATATCGTGCTGCAGGCGCCGGGCGGCGAGGCGGCCCTGGCGCTGCTCGAGACGCAGCCGCGCGTAGACCTGCTGCTCACCGATGTGCTGATGCCCGGGATGCACGGCACCAAGCTGGCCGAGCAGGTCGCGGCGCTGCGGCCCGAGATCCGGTTGCTCTACATGAGCGGCTATCCCAGCGACGGCATCGTCAGCGACGGAGTTCTCACCGACGGAGTGTCCTTGCTGGCCAAGCCCTTCACGATCGCGCAGCTCGCCGCGCGCGTACGGCAAGTGCTCGACGAGAAGGCTTCGGCCTGATGTCTAAGCCTGAGGGAATGTCCTCAGCGTGGCTTGCGGAAGCGGTAGACGAACTGGTCGGTCTTGCCGCGGATAGTCGGGTCGAATACCCGGGCGGTGTGCGGGTCGGCCGGGTTGGCGAGGATCGGCAGGCTGCCGTCGAACTTGAACCCCGCGCTTTCGATCTCGGCACGCGCCGCGGCGGGATCGATGCGGTGCAGCGCATCGGGGGCCGCGAAGCCGGGATCGGCAGCGGCGACATGGTCGACCACCAACAGCACCCCGCCGGGCTTGAGATCTGCGTAGAGCCGCTTGGCCATTGCCGCGGCGAAACCCGGGGGCGACATCTTGAGGTGGAGGTCGTGCCAGTTCTGCACCGTGACGATCGCGTCTAGTGGTTCGGCGAACTTCACTACGCCGAGCGAATCGCTGAGCGGCGTGACATTGGCGTAGCCCGCGACCGCGGCCTTCTGCTCGTCGGCATAGGCCGCGCGATACTGAATGAATTCGGCGGGCTGATAGGCATAGACATGGCCCTTGTCGCCGACCGTCTTCGCGAGGATGCGCGTGAAATAGCCGCCGCCCATGATGAAATCGGCGACCTTGTCCCCCGGCTTGATCCCGGCAAAGGCGAGCAATTCGCCGGGATGACGAGCGGCGTCGCGTTCCTTGTCGGCGGCCGGGCGACCGGAATCGGCGAGCGCGGCGGTGATCGGCCCGGATACGGTCTGGGCATGGGTGGCGAGGGGCGCGGCGAGCGCGAGCAGGGCGGTGGTCACGAGCAGTTTCACGGCGACTCTCCCTAAGTGTGTGGTCGCACTATGACACGTTAATGTGACTGATCAAGTTGCCCGGAATCCCTGCCGCGCCTACATCGCCAAGGACGATGTCCGACCCCAATTCCCCCAATCGATTCAACGAGGAAAAAGCGACCTACGCCGTGCGCGGCGAGGGGGCACCCGATCTGGAGGCGGGCGTCGCGGCGATCCGCAACGTGCTGAAGACCTTGCCCGTGCGTCCCGGCGTGTACCGTATGCAGGATGCGCGCGGCGATGTGCTCTATGTGGGCAAGGCGCGGGCGCTCAAGAACCGCGTGACCAACTACACCCAGGTCACGCGGCTGTCGAAGCGGCTCCAGCGGATGGTCGCGCAGACGCGGTCGATGACGATCGTCACGACCAACAACGAGGCCGAGGCGCTGCTGCTCGAAGCGCAGCTGATCAAGCGCTACCGCCCGCCGTACAACGTGCTGCTGCGCGACGATAAGAGCTTCCCGTTCATCCTGCTGCGCCAGGATCACGCCTTCGGCCGCGTCCAGCTCCATCGCGGCGCGCGGCGCTACAAGGGCGATTATTTCGGGCCGTTCGCGGGGGCCGGCCAGGTGCGCAAGACGCTCAACGCGCTGCAGAAATTGTTCCTGCTGCGCAGCTGCACCGACGGCTTCTTCGCCACCCGCGATCGGCCGTGCCTGCTCTACCAGATCCGCCGCTGTTCGGCGCCGTGCGTGGGGCGGATCAGCGAGGAGGCCTATGGCGAGCTGATCAGCGATGCGCGCGACTTCCTGATGGGGCGGAAGACGCAGGTGCAGGCCAAGCTCGGCGAGGCGATGCAGGCCGCGGCGGAGAATCTCGACTTCGAGCTCGCCGCGATCCTGCGCGACCGATTGAAGGCGCTCACCTTCATCCAGGGCAGTCAGGCGATCAACGCCGAGGGTGTCGGCGATGCGGACATCTTCGCGCTCGCGTGCCGCCAGGGCGTGATGGGGATCCAGGCCTTCTTCATCCGCGGCGGGCAGAATTGGGGACATCGCAGCTTCTTCCCGGCGCACACCGCCGAGGTGCCCGAGGACGAAGTGCTCAGTCAGTTCCTGATGCAATTCTACGAGGAAGTGCCCCCGCCCAAGACGATCTTCGTCGACCGCAATCTCGAAGAGGCGAAGCTGCTGAGTGAGGCGCTTGCCGAACGCGCGGGGCACAAGGTCGCGCTGGGCGTGCCGCAGCGCGGACCGCGCCGGCGGCTGCTCGAACAGGCGCAGCGCAACGCGGTCGAGGCGCTCGACCGGCGGATGGCCGAGAGCACCACCCAGGCGAAATTGCTCGCCGAAGTCGCCGACCTGTTCGAATTGCCCGAACCGCCCGAGCGGATCGAGATCTATGACAACAGCCACATCCAGGGCACCAATGCGCTCGGCGCGATGGTGGTCGCCGGCCCCGAGGGGTTCCGCAAGGGCCAGTATCGCAAGTTCAACATCAAGCGGCCCGAGACGATCGCGGGCGACGATTACGGGATGATGCGCGAAGTGTTCTCGCGCCGCTTCGCGCGTGCGCAGGAGGAGGATCCCGACCGGCAGGGCGACACCTGGCCCGACCTGGTGCTGATCGACGGCGGCCGTGGGCAGCTCAACGCGGTCAAGGGCGTGCTCGAGGATCTCGGGATCGAGGACGTGTGCCTGGTCGGCGTCGCCAAGGGGCCGCATCATGGCCGCGACGGGCGCGAGGTGTTCCACCTGATGGACGGACGCGAGATCACGCTGCCGGTCAACTCGCCGGTGCTCTTCTACCTCCAGCGGTTGCGCGACGAAGTCCATCGCTTCGCGATCGGCGCGCACCGCGCGAAGCGGTCCAAGGCGATCGGCGCGAGCCCGCTTGATGAGGTCCCGGGCATCGGCCCGGCGCGGAAGAAGGCGCTGCTGATGCATTTCGGCACTGCGCGTGCGGTGCGCGGCGCGAGCCTGGAGGATCTGCGCAAGGCACCGGGCGTGTCGGCGGCAGTCGCGCAGCAGCTCTACGACTATTTTCACGCGCGCTGACGCCCCATACTGCATTGGCCCTGCACCGAAATCGCACGCGATCGGCTCTTGAGTGCGGCGCGAGAAAGGCGCTAGCTTCGAGACAGTTAGACGGGGGCGTTGCATGTTTGGGCGAATGACGGTTGCGGCGGTGCTGGTGTGCGCGCCGGCGATGGCTTGGGCGGGCGACAAGCCGCTATACCAACCGGCGCCGGCCTGGGTGAAGCCGGCACCCGAGGTCGACGTCTCGAAGCTCGGCGATGCCGACCCGATCATGCTGGTGCTCGATCAGCAGCAGCGCTTCGAGAACGGGCAGGTCTGGATCTATGGCGACATGGCGATGCGCATCGCCTCGCCCGCGGTGCTGACCCAGGCCGGGACGGTGCCGCTGCCCTGGGATCCGAGCAAGGGCGACCTGATCGTCCACCGGATCGAGACCCTGCGCGGCGGCGAGCGGATCGATGCGCTGGCCGGCGGGAAGCATCTCGCGGTGATCCAGCGCGAGCAGCAGCTCGAACGCGCGGCGCTCAACGGGATGCTCACGGCGACGCTGCCGGTGGAAGGGCTGCGCGTCGGCGACGTGCTCCGCGTCAGCTTCTCGACGACTCAGAAGGATCCCGCGCTGCATGGCCACGTCCAGGCGGCGGCTCCCTTGCTCGCCGCGCCGATGCGGCTCCAGTTCGGGCGAGTAAGGCTGCTCTGGCCCAAGGCGATGAACCTGCACTGGCGCGGTTACAGCAAGCTCCCCGAGCTCAAGCCGGTCGTGAACGCCGAGGGGTATAACGAGCTGGCGATCGATCTGCCGATTGCCAAGCCGGCGGACCTGCCGGGCGACGCGCCACTGCGGTACCGCCCGCTGCCGCTGATCGAGGCGACCGACTACGCCGATTGGGAGGACCTGTCGCGCGACATGGCGCCGCTCTACCGCACCGAGGACAGCATCGAGGCGGGCGGGCCGATCGCCGCCGAAGTCGCGCGGATCGCCGCCGCGACCACCGACCCGCGCCGACGCGCTGCGATGGCGCTCGAGACCGTGCAGGACAAGATCCGTTACCTGTACAAGGGCATGGACAATGGCGACTATGTGCCGCAGGCGCCGGCGCTGACCTGGTCGGCGCGCTATGGCGACTGCAAGGCAAAGACGCTGCTGCTGCTCGCCATGCTCCGCGCGCTGGGGATCGAGGCCGAGCCGGTAGTGGCGAATACCGAGCTGGGCGACTTGGTGCCGCAGCGCCTGCCGATGCCCGGCGCGTTCAATCATGTCCTCGTTCATGCGACGATCGGCGGCGAATCGCTTTGGCTCGACGGCACCGGCGCCGGCGCGCGGCTCGAGGATCTCGGCGACGTACCGCCCTTCCGTCACGTGCTGCCGCTGCGCGTGGCGGGCGCCGGGCTGATCGACTTGCCGATGCACGCCAATGCGCGTCCGATCACCGATGCCGAGGTCGAGCTCGACGGTCGCGCCGGGATCCTCTTTCCGATGCCGTACAGCGTCCGTGTGACGGTGCGCGGCACGCAGGCCGAGATGCTACGCGTCATTGCCGCGCAGGCGGGACAGGAACAGCTCGACCAGAGCGTCGACAGCATCGTCGCCGGCCTGCTCAACCAGCCCGACACCGTTTCGCGCAGCTTCAAATATGATGAGGCGAGCGCGAGCGCGGTGGTGACGGCATCGGGGCTCACTTATCCCGATTGGTCGAAGGACAATGGCCGCTATCGCGTGACGTTGGACAACGCCATCTCGAACCTGGGCTTCTCGCCCGATCGCGCGCGGCCAGCGTGGCGCGACATCCCGGTCAGCAGCGGCGACTATGCCGACACCCATGTGCGGACGCGCATCCGCCTTCCCGGCGGCGGTGCTGGATTCGAGACCGACGGCGACCGCACCCTGCCGGCGACGCTGGCGGGCGTGGCGCTCAAGCGCAGCGTGGCGCTGGAGGGCGGCTGGCTGACCGTGGACGACCGCACGATCACCGGGATCGCCGAGGTGGCACCGGCCGATATTCCGGCGACGCGCGCGCAGGTCGCGCAGGCCAAGGGGCGGTTGCTCAAGGCGGTCGCGCCGAAGGACACGTCGCCGCTGTTCCAGCAGGTAGAGGCGGCGCGGCGCGACAAGGCACTCGATCCGATCCTGGCGGTTTATGCGAAGCAGATCGCGCAGGCGCCGGAAAAGGCCGAGAGCTTCAGCGATCGCGCATGGTTTCTCGATCGCATCTACGACCGCAAGGGCGCGATCGCCGACCTGACCAAGGCGATCGCGCTGGAGCCGACGATCGATCGCTATCTGTGGCGCTCGCGGCTTTATTCGGCGCTGAAGGACGACACGCACGCCATGGCCGACGCGCGCGCGGCGCTCGCGATCGATCCGAGCTCGGCCGCGGCGGTGGGACGTGTCGCGACGCTTCTCGGCGATTCGGGCAAGCGCGACGAAGCGCTTGCGATGCTCGCCGAGCATGCCGACCAGGGCGGTGAGAACAAGAATAGCTATATCAACAGCCAGGCGTCGCTATTGGGCGAGGCCGGACGGTTCGACGAAGGCATCGCCCTGCTCGACACGGTGATCGCCGCGGCCCCGGGCAAGGCCGACCTCCTCAACTCGCGCTGCTGGCTCAAGGCAACCGGCAATGTCGCGCTCGACAGCGCGTTGAAGGACTGCACCAAGGCAATCGAGCTCAGCGAGAATCCCGCATCGGTGCTCGACAGCCGGGGGCTCGTCTATTTCCGCCTGGGGCGGACCGAGGACGCGCTGGCGGACTTCGACGCGGCGCTCGAACAGGTGCCCGACATGGCCGCCAGTCTTTATATGCGCGGCGTCATCCGCAAGCGTGCCGGCACTGCCGGCGGCGACAGCGATCTCGCGGCGGCTCGGATGATCGCCCCGCGGATCGACGAGGATTATGCGCGCTACGGCATCAAGCCCTGAGCGTGGTTGGGAGTTTCTTCACCACGGGGCCTTAGGGGATGAGCATGCCGACGCGCGTCTTCCTGACCATCGATACCGAGCTGATGTGGCGCCACCATTGCGCCGGGCTGGACGCCGCGACGGTCGTCCAGCGCTCGCTCGAGCCGGCGGGCGTGGGCGTGGGCTGGCAGCTGGCGCAGTTGGCTGCCCATGGGCTCAAGGCGTGCTTCTTCGTCGATCCGATGCCGGCCTTGGTCTATGGGCTCGAGCCGATCAAGCGCGTGGTCGGCGCGGTGCTCGACGCCGGGCAGGAAGTGCAATTGCACCTCCATCCCAATTGGACCGGCGCGCGGGCCGGCGACAGCGGCGCGGCCTCGGGCCTGTTCGAACTGGTCGATTATAGCCTTGGCGAGCAGGTCGATCTGATTGCCGGCGCGGCCGACATGCTGACCGCAGCTGGCGCGCCCGATCCGATCGCCTTCCGTTCGGGCTCCTATTCGGCGAGCGACGACACGCTCGCGGCGCTTGCCAAGCTCGAATTCGTCTATGATTCGAGCCACAACGGCTCCGAATATCCGTGGCCGAGCGCGATCGGCCTCGCGCCGCGCCAGATCGCGCCGATCGCGCATCGCGGCGTGATCGAGGTCCCAGTGACGCTGATCGAAGACCAGAAGGGGCATCTGCGCCACTTCCAGATCTGCGCGATGTCCGTGGCAGAGATGAAGGCTGCGCTGGACCATGCCGAGCGCGAGCGTCACGCGGCGGTGACGGTGGTGAGCCACGGCTTCGAGCTCGCCAACCGCGCGGGGACGCGGGCCAATGCAGTGCACGTCCGGCGGTTCGAGGCTTTGTGCCGGATGCTCGCCGAGCGCCGCGACGCGCTGGCCACGGCGCATTTCGCCGACCGGCCGGAAATGGCGCTGGGGCAGGACGACGCGCCGCTCGCGCCGAGCGTGTTGCGTACCCGGATGCGGCAAGCAGAGCAGCTCTGGTCCAACTGGGTCGAGGAGCGCGTGGCATGAAAGCGGTGCGCGAGTTCGCAGCGGCGCCGCGGACGGTGCGGCTCAAGTTCGCTGTGGGCGCGCGGACGCTGTTCAGCGTGCGCCGGTCGCTGGTGCGGGTGCCGCTGACCTTGTCGGAGGCGCGGGGCGGGATCGCGCCGGGTCTGCCGCCGATCGACGAGGCCGCCGACGGCTATCTGGTGACTTCGCTGCCCGAAGCGCACGCGGCGGAATTAGCGGCGCTTTCGGGCGCGATGCTGCCCTTCGTGCGGCAGCGTTACACGCGCTATTTCCTCGACTTCGTGGGGACGTATGACGGCTGGTTCGCTGGCCTGTCGTCCAGCGCGCGGCAGGGGCTGCGGCGCAAGACCAGGAAGATCGCGGCGGCATCGGGGGGCACGCTCGACGTGCGGCATTTTCGCACGCCTGAGGAACTGACGACGTTTCATCCGGTGGCGCGGGCGATCTCGGCGACGACCTATCAGGAGCGGCTGCTCGGCTCGGGGCTTCCCGAGGGTGCGGATTTCGTCCGCGCGATGCGGGAATCGGCGACGGTCGGCCAGGTGCGTGCGTGGCTGCTCTACATTGCGGGCGCGCCGGCGGCGTACCTCTATTGCCCGATCCACGGCGATACCGTGATCTATGCCTATGTCGGGCACGATCCGAAGTTAAACGACTGGTCGCCGGGGGCGGTGCTCCAGCTGGAAGCGATGCGGGACCTGTTCGGCGAGGCGCGGTTCGGCGCGTTCGACTTCACCGAAGGCGAGGGGCAGCACAAGCGCCAGTTCGCGACCGGTGGAGTAGATTGCGTCGACCTGTTGCTGCTGCGGCGGACACTGGCGAACCGGGTGCTGGTGGCGGCGCTGGGTGGGTTCGACGCAAGCGTTGCGGCGGCCAAGCGGGTGGTACGGCGCGTGGGGCTCGACGGACTGGCGAAGCGGATGCGGCGGGGCTAGCAATCCTCTCCCGAGGGAGAGGGGGACCAGCGAAGCTGGTGGAGAGGTAGTCCCCACGAACGCTGCCGTCCCCTTTGTGGCGACTACCCCTCCACCGCTTCGCGGTCCCCCTCCCCCTCCGGGGGAGGATTGGGTAAGGCCTTTTTTCATGCACCTCCGCGCCGAAGCCATTCTACTCAGCGTTCGCGCGCATGGCGAGCATGGGGCGGTGGTGCGCGCGCTGACCGAGAGCGACGGGCTCCAGCCGGGTTATGTCCGCGGCGGGCGGTCGCGGGCGCTGCGGCCGGTGCTCCAGCCGTCGAACCTCGTGCTGGGCGAATGGCGGTCGCGAACCGACGAGCAATTGGCCGGCCTCACCGTGGAGATGATCCACAGCCGCGCGCCCTTGTTCGGCGAGCCGTTGCCCGCGGCGGCGCTGCAATGGGCAACCGCATTGACCGCCGCGGTGCTTCCCGATGCCCAGCCTTATCCGCGGCTCTATTCGGCGCTCGACGGTGTGCTGTCGGCGATCGAGGCGGCGCCGGCCGCGCGGGGGTGGGCGGTGGCATTGGTGCGCTATGAGCTGCTCTTGCTCGCCGAATTGGGTTTCGGGCTCGATCTCGAACGCTGCGCGGCAACCGGCCGGAACGATGATCTGGTGTATGTCAGCCCGAAGAGCGGAATCGCGGTGAGCCGGCTCGGTGCGACCGGATATGAGCGGCAATTGCTGCGACTACCGCCTTTCCTGACCGCAGGCGGCGCCGCGGAATGGGACGATATCATGGACGGGCTGCGGCTCACCGGACACTTTCTCCAGCGCGACCTGCTGATCGGCAAGGGCAGCGAGGTGCTGGCGGCGCGGGCGCGGCTGGTGGACCGGCTGATGCGGGCGGTTGCGTAACGGGGCATCGGGAGGCAAAGCGGCATCGGACTCCCCTCCCTGCAAGGGAGGGGCTGGGGG
>NZ_JBYSXG010000027.1:0-57055 GCF_058782005.1 Sphingomonas sp. FW306-1B-B10E | reverse complement strand
TCCCCCGACCCCTCCCGCAAGCGGGAGGGGAGACTATTCGCCATGCGTCGCGCTCCAATCGGCGCGGGCGCTCCAGGTCTCGGCGGGGCCGGATACGGTGCAGCCGCGCGGGCCCTGCTCGACGGCGCCGATGCGGAACGCCGTCTCGCCGGCGGCGGCCAGTTCGGCGGACACCGCATCGGCATCCTCCGGCGCGACCGCGGCGACCATGCCGATCCCGCAATTGAAGGTGCGCGCCATTTCCTCGGGCTCGATATTGCCTTGCGCCTGGAGGAACGCCATCAGTCGCGGGAGGGGCCAGGCAGCGGCATCGATGCGGGCGTGGCAGCCTTCGGGCAGCACGCGCGGGACGTTCTCAAGCAGTCCGCCGCCGGTGATATGGGCGAGGCCTCGGATCGTGCTTTTGCGCAGCTGCGGAAGCAGGCTCGCGACATAGATCCGCGTCGGCGCCATCAGCGCGTCGAGCAGGATCACGTCCTGATCGAACAGCGCCGGGCGATCGAGCTTCCAGCCCTTGTCGGCGGCGAGTCGGCGGACGAGCGAGAAGCCGTTCGAGTGGATGCCGGTGGAGGCAAGCCCGAGCAGCACGTCGCCGGGGCGGATCGCGCTGCCGTCGAGCAGCTGGTCGCGCTCGACAGCGCCGACGCAGAAGCCGGCAAGGTCGTAATCGCCCTCGGCATACATGCCGGGCATCTCGGCGGTCTCGCCGCCGATCAGCGCGCAGCCGGCCTGGCGGCAGCCCTCGGCGATCGACGCGATTACGCGCTCGGCCGTCTCGGGGACCAGTCTGCCGCTGGCATAATAGTCGAGAAAGAAGAGCGGTTCGGCGCCCTGGACGATCAGATCGTTGGCGCACATCGCGACCAGGTCGACGCCGACGCCGTCATGCGCGTCATGTTCGATCGCAAGTTTGAGCTTGGTGCCGACGCCGTCGTTCGCCGCGACGAGCAGGGGATCCTTGAACCCCGCCGCCTTGAGGTCGAACACCCCGCCGAATCCGCCCAGGGCGGCATCGGCGCCGGGGCGGCGAGTGGATTTGGCGAGCGGGCCGATCGCGCGGACCAGCGCATTGCCGGCCGCGATCGAGACGCCTGCCTGGGCGTAGGTATAGGCTTTGGGGTCGGTCATGGGGGATGCGCTTAGCGGGGAGTTGTACATTCGTCACCCCGGCGTCCGGCGAAGAAAGTACGGCACTTCGACAAGCTCAGGGCGAACGGGTGGTGAGGGAGGTCCGCCTATCCCCGTTCGTGCTGAGCTTGTTCGAAGCACTGTTCTTCTTCCACGCCTCCAGGCAGCGCGTACAATCGCCGCTTGGCTTCGCGCGCGCGCTTCGCCAAAAGGGCGGCCGCATGCAGCTTTCCCGCATTTCCCTCGCCATCGGTGTCGCCGGCGCGCTCGCTCTCGCAGGGGCGGGCATGGTGATGGCGCAGGGCGAGGCGGGCGGCGCGAGCGCGGTGCCGATCGACGCCTCGGGCAGCTTCGAGGTGTCCGGGGTCCAGGTCGACGTGTCGGGCAAGACCGCCGATGCGGCGCGGCAGGGCGGCTGGCGGCTCGCGCAGCGCAAGGGCTGGGAAATGCTGTCCGAGCGGCTGACCGGCAAGAAATCGACCCTCGGCGATTCGGCACTCGACGCCCTGGTCACCGGAATCGTCGTCGAGCGCGAGCAGATCGGGCCGTCGCGTTATATCGCCAAACTCGGGGTGCTGTTCGATCGCGGCAAGGCGGGGGGTATTCTGGGCGTGTCGACCGCGGTGTCGCGCTCGGCGCCGATGTTGCTGCTGCCGCTCGAGTTCTCCGGCGGGACCGGCCGGGTGTTCGAGCGCGAGACGGCTTGGTCGAAGGCCTGGAACCGCTTCCGCGCCGGCGGCAGCACGATCGACTATGTCCGGCTGCGCGGCACCGGACCCGACGCGATGCTGCTCAATGCCGGGCAGACGATCCGCCGCGGGCGCAATTGGTGGCGCACGGTGCTCGACCAATATGGCGCGTCGGACGTGCTCGTCGCCGAGGTCCAGCTGCGCCGCGAATATCCCGGCGGCCCGATCATCGGGGTGTTCGCCGCCAATCACGGGCCCGACAAACGCCCGATCGCGAGCTTCGCGCTCCGCGTCGACAATGGCGATTCGCTCGATGCGTTGCTCGACGCGGGCATCGTGCGGCTCGACCAGGCCTATCAAAAGGCGCTCGCATCGGGGCTGCTGCGCCCCGACGCCTTGCTCGCCACGCGTCCGCCGCGGGTCAAGACCGCCGAGGAGCTCGCCGCCGAGGCCGAAGCGCTCGCTGCCGCGGAGGCGACGCCGACGCCGGAAGCGAGTGCGACCAGCGCCGCGACCGCGACCTTCACCGTCCAGGTCGATACGCCGAGCGCGGCGGCGCTGACCGCCTCCGAATCGGCGGTACGCGGGGTGCCGGGCGTGCGCTCGGCAGTGACCACCAGCCTGGCGCTGGGCGGCGTATCGGTGATGCGGGTGGGCTTTGACGGGCCGATCGCGAGCCTGCGCGCGGCGCTCGAGGCGCGCGGCTGGCAGGTGCAGGAAGGCGCAGGCGTGCTGCTCATCCGCCGCGGCGGCGGGGCACGACCGCCCGCGCCGGCGCCTTCGCCCACGGCGACGAGCAGCCCGGCGGCCAAATGAGCCAATTGCGCCTGCCGCTCGGACTGCCCGAGGCGCGCGAGACGGAATTCCTGGTCGGCGAATCGAACGCGCGCGCGGTCCATCAGCTCGAACATTGGGCGACCTGGCCGGTGATGTCGGCCCTGCTCGTGGGGCCGCGCAAGTCGGGACGCAGCCTGCTCGCACGGATCTTCGCGGCGAAGAGCGGCGGACGGATCCTCGACGATGCCGACCGCGCGAAGGAGGCCGACGTGTTCCACGCCTGGAACCAGGCACAGCAGGAGCGCCGGCCGCTGCTGATCGTCGCCGAGGCGACGCCGCCGGTGTGGGACGTCAAGCTGCCAGACCTGCGCTCGCGGCTCGCCGCGTCGCCCTTGCTCACGCTCGGGCCTCCGGACGACGCGCTGATGCCCCAATTGATCGAACGCGCCTTCGAACGCCACCTGCTCCATGCGAGACCCGAGGTGATCGCATGGCTCGCCAAGCGGATCGAACGCAGCCATGTCGCGATCCTGCGCGTTGCCGACGTGCTGGAGACCGAATCGGTCGACACGCGGCTATCGATCCCGGCGATGCGCGCGGTGCTCGCGGCAAATGGTCTCATAACCGAAACGGACGAACCCTAGGGCGATGAACAAGGCAGCAAGACCGCAGGCCGCAGGGGGCGTTTCGATGACCGATCAACCGGCTGACCAGGGCAGCCGTTATTTCAATCGCGAGCTGAGCTGGCTAGCGTTCAACCGCCGGGTGATGGAAGAGGCCTGCAATCCCGCGCATCCGCTGCTCGAGCGGCTCCGCTTCCTGTCGATCTCGGGCTCGAACTTCGACGAATTCTTCATGGTCCGCGTCGCTGGGCTGATGGGCCAGCAGCTCCAGCGCGTGGAGGCACGCTCGGCCGACGGGATGACCCCGGGGCAGCAGCTCGCGGCGATCTCCGCCGAGGCCGAGATCCTTGCCGACAGCCAGCAGAGCGTCTGGCACGACATTCGCAGCCAGCTCGATGAGGTCGGCATCCACGTGCTCGAGCCCGACGCGATCGAGGGCGAGACCGAGGCCTGGCTGCTGGGCCATTTCCGCGAGCAGATCTTTCCGATCCTGACCCCGCAGGCGCTCGACCCGGCGCATCCGTTTCCGTTCATCCCCAACCAGGGATCGAGCGTGATCTTCGACCTCGTCCGCCGGTCGGATCGCGAGCCTATCCGCGAACTCGTGCTCCTGCCGACGACGATGCCGCGCTTCGTGCGGCTGCCGGGCGAGCCGGCGCGCTATGTCGCGGTCGAGGTGCTGCTCAAGCATTTCACCGACCTGCTGTTCCCCGGCTACGACGTGCTCGGCTCCGCGGCGTTCCGCGTGCTGCGCGACAGCGATCTCGAAATCGAGGAAGAGGCCGAAGACCTCGTCATGACCTTCCGTTCGGCAATCAAGCGGCGGCGGCGAGGGCGGGTGATCCGTTTGGAGATGGAGGACGGCATCTCCTCCGATCTCGAAGCGGTGCTCAAGGAAGAGCTGGGCGGCAGCGAGGCGTTGCTGACCGAGACCGGCGGCTTCATCGGCATCGGCGACCTGTCGATGATGGTCGACGAGGACCGGCCCGACCTGAAGTTCACCCCCTATTCGGCGCGCTTTCCCGAGCGCGTGCGCGAATATGGCGGCGATTGCTTCGCGGCGATCCGCGCCAAGGACATCGTCGTCCACCATCCCTATGAGAGCTTCGACGTCGTGCTGTCGTTCCTGGGGCAGGCGGCGAGCGACCCCGACGTCGTCGCGATCAAGCAGACGCTCTATCGCGCGGGCAAGCAGCCCGCGGTGATCAACGCACTGATCGCCGCGGCCGAGGCGGGCAAGTCGGTGACCGCGGTCGTCGAATTGAAGGCGCGCTTCGACGAGGAGCAGAACCTCTATTGGGCGACCGCGCTCGAACGCGCCGGCGTGCAGGTGGTCTACGGGTTCATCGACTGGAAGACCCATGCCAAGGTCTCGATGGTCGTGCGCCGCGAGGCGGGCCAATACCGCACCTATTGCCACTTCGGCACGGGCAATTACCACCCGATCACCGCGCGTATCTACACCGACCTGAGCTTCTTCACCGCCGATCCGCGGGTGGGACGCGACGCGGCGCAATTGTTCAACTACGTCACCGGCTATGTCGAGCCGGCGTCGCTGGAACTGCTCAGCATCAGTCCGCGCGACCTGCGCAACAAGCTGGTCGAGATGATCGATGGCGAGATCGCGCATGCTCGCGCCGGGCGGCCCGGGGCGATCTGGGCGAAGATGAACTCGGTGGTCGATCCCGCAGTGATCGAGAAGCTCTACGAGGCGAGCGCGGCAGGCGTCGAGATCGACCTGATCATCCGCGGCATCTGCTGTCTACGCCCCGGCGTGCCCGGGCTTTCCGAGAACATCCGGGTCAAGTCGATCGTCGGACGCTTCCTTGAGCACAGCCGGATCTGGGCGTTCGGCAACGGCAAGGGCCTGCCGGGCGACGGAGCGCGGCTGTTCATCTCCTCGGCCGACTGGATGCCGCGCAACTTCGATCGCCGCGTCGAATTCATGCTGCCGATCCTCAACAAGACGGTGCACGACCAGGTGATGGACCAGGTCATGGTCGCCAACCTGCTCGACGACGAGCAGAGCTGGCAGCTTCAGCCGGACGGCCGCTATGCCCGCACCGAACGCGGTGCCGAGCCGTTCAATCTGCATCGCTATTTCATGACCAACCCGTCGCTGTCCGGCCGCGGCGCGGCGCTGGAGAAGCGCAAGCCGGTGCCGACGCTGTCGCTCAAGCGGCGGCGCGCGGCGGCCAAGAAGGAAGCTTGATGGCCACGCTCCTCCGCAATCCGGAGCATCGGACGGCGCCTGCCAAGGCCCGGACCGCGATCATCGACATCGGCTCGAACTCGGTGCGTCTCGTCGTCTACGAAGGCGCGGCGCGGCTGCCGGCGGTGCTGTTCAACGAGAAGGTGATGGCGGGGCTCGGCCGCTCGCTGAGCGAGACCGGCGCGATCGACAAGGCCGGACTGGCGCGCGCGCGCTCGGCGCTGGCGCGCTTCGCGGCGCTGGCGCGCGAAATGCAGTCGACCGACATCCGCACGGTGGCGACCGCGGCGGTGCGCGACGCGTCCAATGGCGGCGAACTGATTCGCGCCGCCGAGGCGCTGGGGCTCAAGGTCGAATTGCTCTCGGGCGTCGAGGAAGCCACCGCCTCCGGCCTGGGCGTGCTTTCGGGCATCCCCGATGCCGATGGCGTGGTCGGCGACCTGGGCGGCGGCAGCCTCGAGCTGGTCCGCGTCGTCGCGGGGACGATCACCGATCGCGCGTCGTTTCCGCTGGGGGTGCTGCGGCTCGGCGCGATCCGGGCCGAAGGCAAGGATGCACTCGACCGGCGCGTCGGCAAGCTGATCGCCGAATCGGGTTGGGCCGGGCGCGGGAAGGGGCTGCCTTTCTATCTCGTCGGCGGATCGTGGCGTGCGCTGGCGCGGCTCGACATGCACCGCACCGGCTATTTGCTGCCGGTGGTGCATCAATACCCGATCGCGCTCGGCCGCGTCGGCGAATTGCAGCAGGTGCTGGCCGAGATCCCGCGCGCCGAATTGAAGGCGATCCCCGACATTTCGAGCGCGCGCATCCCGACCTTGGGCGACGCCACCGCGCTGCTGGCAAGCGTGCTGCGCCATCTCGGCAGCAGCGGCAGCGTGGTCTCGGCCTATGGCTTGCGCGAAGGCCTGCTGTACCAGCGGCTCACCGCCGATCAGCGGCTCGAAGATCCGCTGATCGCGGCGGCGCGCGACGAGGGCGAGCGCTCCGGACGTTTCCCCGAGCATGGCGACCTGCTCGACGCGTGGATCGCGCCCTTGTTCGACGATGCGCCCGAGCTGGCCCGGCTGCGCCATGCGGCGTGCCTGCTCGCCGACGTCGGCTGGCGCGCCAACCCCGAATTTCGCGCCGAACGCGGCATGGAAATCGCGCTGCATGGCAATTGGGTGGCGATCGACGCGCCGGGCCGTGCGGTGCTCGCGCAGGCGCTCTACACTGCGCTGGGCGGCGGCACCGGCTGCCCCGCGCCGCTCGAACGCCTCGCCGATGCGGAGTCGCTTGCCCATGCACGGCTCTGGGGGCTGGCGATCCGGCTGGGGCAGCGGTTGAGCGGCGGCGTGGCGGCGCCCCTCAAACGTTCGCACCTCACGCTGGAGGACGGCACGCTCGCGCTGGCGCTCGAACATCAGGACGAGGCGCTGTACGGCGAGGCGGTCGAAAAGCGTCACAAGGCGCTGGCAGCGGCGTTCGAGCGCGAGCCGGTGCTGGAGGTGTGAGACCGTCATGCTCCTGCGAAAGCAGGAGCACGAGGCATTAGCCGCAGTGCGCGCGGGTGATCTTGCCCTGCTCGTCGATGTCGAGATTGAGCCGGTCCTCGCGGTAGTCCATCGTCACGGCCATGCCCGGCGCGATCCAGCGGATCGTCTTGGCGCCCGACAGGCGCAGCGCCTGCTTGGCGACCGCCTCGCTGCGCGCCTTGCCGGTCAGGCCGCCCAGACCGTCGGCGACGCACTTGCCCGGCGGCGGGGCCGTTTCGGGCTTGGTGTCATAGGTGCAGGCGCCGGTGGCGAGCAGTGCCAGCGGAAACACGATGCGGATCATCAAGACGGCTCCTCGGTTCGAGTCATCTTGAGCTTTCCGTTGCGGACGGTGAACCCGAGCTGACCTTCGACCAATTCGAGCGCGTCGCGGCCGAATTGCTCGAAGCGCCAGCCCTGGAGGATCGACAGATCCTCTCGGACGCCGGCGGCGAGCGCCTCGAGGTCGTCCGAGCGCGCGAGCAGCCGCGCGGCGACGTTGATCTCCTTGGCACGGATCTTGAGCAGCAGCTTGAGCAGGTCAGCGACGAGCGCGCCGTCTTTTCCCAGAGCGGGCTTGCGGTCGTCGCGCGGCGGGAGCTCGTCGCCCGACATCGGCCGCGCGCTTTCCAGAGCCGCCATCAGCCGGCCGCCGATATCGTTGCCGCCCCAGGCCGGCGACAGCCCGCGGACCTTGGCGAGGTCGCCCTGCTTGCGCGGCGGGGTGCCGGCAAGGTCGGCGAGCGTCTCGTCCTTGATGATCCGGCCGCGCGGCAAGTCCTTGCCCTGCGCCTCGATCTCGCGCCAGCGGGCGAGCGCCTTCAGGCGGCCGAGCACCTCGGGCTTGCGGCTGGAGACGCGGACGCGCTGCCACGCCTGGTCGGGGTCGTTGCGGTAGTTTCCGGGGTCGGCGAGCCGCTCCATCTCCTGGTCGAGCCATTGGCCCCGCCCTGTCTTGCGCAGCTTCTCGAGCATTTTGGGGAAGATCTCGGAGAGATAGGTGACGTCGCAGATCGCATAGTCGATCTGGCGCTTGTCGAGCGGGCGGCGGCTCCAGTCGGTAAAGCGGGCGCCCTTGTCGACGGTGATGCCGAGATAGGTGTCGACGAGGTTCGAATAGCCGATCTGCTCGCCCTGGCCGAGCGCCATCGCCGCGACCTGGGTGTCGAACAGAGGATGGGGGGTCTTGCCGGTGAGGTTGTAGACGATCTCGATGTCCTGCCCGCCGGCGTGGAAGACCTTGAGCACGTCCTCATTGTCGACGAGCAGGTCGAGCAGCGGCTGCATGTCGATGCCGCCCATCGGGTCCACCGCGGCCGCCTCCTCGTCGTCAGCGATCTGGATGAGGCAGAGCTCGGGCCAGTAGCTGTTTTCGCGCATGAACTCGGTGTCCACGCAGATGTACGGCTTGTTGGCGAAACGGGCGCAGAGGTTGGCGAGAGTCGCGCTGTCTTCGATCAGACCATGGATATGCATCCGGGGCCCATATACTGGTCTTCGAGCGGGAACAATTGCATCCGCGCAGGATGTGGCATCAGGGCGCGTTGAGGATCAGTAATGGCGGCTTGCTCGGCGGCGGCTTGTCCTCGGGCGGGTTGGCGGCCCAGGCGTAGAGGCCGAAGCCTGCCAGCGCGAGCGGCGTGCCGAAATAGAGCGCCCAGACCAGCGAGGCGAATTTGTAGCGGACGTAGAGGAAGCTACCTTCGCCCATCAAGGTGGGGAGGAAGCCGAGGAATTCGGCCATGAACGCCTGGTCCGCCTCGGTCTTGCCCACCTCATGCTGCTCAGCCTTGCGGCGGAGGCCGGCGAGATCGGTGGCCGAGCCCGGGAGCAGGCCTTTGTACCGTTTGTCGAGCTTGTCGCGCGTACGCTTGAGCGCGCCGCGTCGCGCCTCGGTGAGGCCGGGAAAGTCGACGCTTTCCACGGTGAGCACCGCGATGGCGTTGACGAGGATCAGCGCCAGCCCGACGAAACCGACCGCGACTCCCGCGCCGGCGAGGCCGAGCCGGGAAGCGTGCACCTCGAAATCGAGACTGCCGAGCTTGGTCAGCGAGCTGCCGGCGAAGATCCCCACCGCCGTCGCGGTTACGCCGCCGACCAGCCATTTCGCCGTATCCCGAAGACTTGCCACCGCGGCGGCGTTGGCGGCGAGTACCGCGGCATCGGGGTCCGCGTCGCCCGCCATCAATCCTCGTCAGGCTCAATATCGAGCATCAGCGAAACGCTGTCGAAACGCTTGTCGATCTCTTCCGATAGCCGGGCGAGGCTTGCGGCATCGAACTCCTTGACGCCTTCGACGATGACGATCGGTACGCTCGTGCCGTCGAACGCATGCTCGTCGAAATCGAGCCCCTGCAGGATTTGCGTGACTTCCGAGTCGTCGAGTGTGCCGGAGACCTGGAAGGCAGGCCACCCCCGGCGCCAGTCGCGTCCCTGCTTGGTCGGCGGCGGCGGAGCCGGCGCAGGCGGCGTGGCGGGCTTGGGAGTGGGCGTGACGGTGCGCGTGCGCTGCGTGGCCACCTCGAACGCCCTGCCATGCGCTTCGAAACGGATCATGCCGTCGATGTCGGGTGTCGCCTTGATCGCCATGTCGCTATCCCCTGCAAACAGAAGAACACCATTCGCGGCGCTTGACAACGGGGTTTTGATCCGGTGTGGCGGCGCCCTCTTTGCAGGACCCCGACATGCACATCTATCGCACCCATAACTGCGCCGCGCTGCGCGCCGCCAATGTCGGCGAGGAAGTCCGCCTGTCGGGCTGGGTCCACCGCAAGCGCGATCACGGCGACCTGGTCTTCATCGACCTGCGCGACCATTATGGCATCACCCAGATCGTCACCGACATCAGCGGCCCGGCCTTCGCCGCGATCGAATCGCTGCGCAGCGAGGCGGTGGTGACCGTCACCGGCAAGGTGATCGCGCGCGACGCCAGCGTGGTGAACCCGAACCTGCCCACCGGCGAGATCGAGGTCCGCGCCGCCGAGGTGACCGTCCAGAGCAACGCGCAGGAGCTGCCGCTGCCCGTATTCGGCGACGCCGAATATCCCGAGGACATCCGCCTGCGCTATCGCTTTCTCGATCTGCGCCGCGAGCGGCTCCACAAGAACATCCTGCTGCGCTCGAACGTCATCGCGTCGCTGCGCCGGCGGATGATCGACCAGGGCTTCACCGAGTTCCAGACGCCGATCCTGACCGCGAGCAGCCCCGAGGGCGCGCGCGACTATCTGGTCCCGAGCCGCGTCCACCCGGGCAAGTTCTACGCGCTTCCGCAGGCGCCGCAGATGTTCAAGCAGCTGCTGATGGTGGCCGGCTTCGACCGCTATTTCCAGATCGCGCCGTGTTTCCGCGACGAGGATGCGCGCGCCGATCGCAGCCCGGGCGAATTCTACCAGCTCGACTTCGAGATGAGCTTCGTCACGCAGGACGACGTCTTCGCGGCGATCGAGCCGGTGCTCCACGGCGTGTTCGAGGAATTCGCGGACTGGGAAGGCAAGGGGCGCAGCGTCTCGGCACTGCCGTTCAAGCGCATCCCGTACCGCGAATCGATGCTGAAATACGGCAACGACAAGCCCGATCTGCGCAACCCGCTGCTGATTACCGACGTCACTACGCAGTTCAAGGGCTCGGGCTTCGGCCGCTTTGCCTCGATGGTCGAGGGCGGCGACGTGGTCCGCGCGATCCCGGCGCCGAGCACCCACGAGAAGAGCCGCAAATTCTTCGACGACATGAATAGCTGGGCGCAGTCCGAGGGTTTCCCCGGTCTCGGTTATGCGACGCAGAAGGACGGCGTGTTCGGCGGTCCGATCGCCAACAATCACGGCCAGGACGGCATGAAGGCGATTGCGGAAGCGATGGGCCTCGGCCCGAACGACGGCATCTTCTTCGCCGCGGGCAAGGAAGCGCAGGCCGCCAAGCTCGCCGGGTTCGCGCGAACCCGCGTCGCCGACCAGCTCGGTCTGATCGATGGGAGCCGCTTCGAATTCTGCTGGATCGTCGATTTCCCGATGTTCGAGGCCGACGAGGACACCGGCAAGATCGACTTCAGCCACAACCCGTTCAGCATGCCGCAGGGCGAATTGGAGGCGCTGGAGACCAAGGACCCGCTCGACATCCTGGCGTTCCAATACGACATCGTCTGCAACGGCGTCGAATTGAGCTCGGGCGCGATCCGGAACCACCGCCCCGAGATCATGTACAAGGCGTTCGAGATCGCCGGCTACAGCCAAGCCGATGTCGACGCTAACTTCGCGGGCATGATCAACGCGTTCAAGTTCGGCGCGCCGCCGCACGGCGGCTCGGCGCCGGGCGTCGACCGTATCGTGATGCTGCTGGCAGACGAGCCCAATATCCGCGAGGTGATCGTCTTCCCGATGACGCAGAAGGCCGAGGACCTGATGATGCAGGCACCAAGCTTCGTCAGCGAGAAGCAGCTCAAGGAACTCAACATCCGCCTCGCGCCGCAGGTGGCCGCCGATCTGGCAAAGAAGGGCACCGACGGAATCGTCGATCCGGCGGCGGGCTGAGCCCGATCTCCCGCTCCCTTCGGGAGCGGGAAGGGGCCCGCGAGCGCAGCGAGTAGAAAGGGGTGAGGGCAGGACACCCTTCCTGTCCTCACCCTTCCGCCGCTTCGCGGCTCCCCCCTCTCCCAATGGGAGAGGGAATTGGGTACGGCTCCCTTATGACCATCGATCTCAGCGACTACGAAGCCGGCGAGCCTTTCGACGGGCACTACAAGAAGACGCTCAAGAAGCTCCAGAAGCGCCTGAGCCACATCCACTACGCGCATATCGTCCACAAGCGCCGCGCGATCATCGTGTTCGAAGGCTGGGACGCCGCGGGGAAGGGCGGTATCATCCAGCGGCTCACCGCCGAATGGGACCCGCGTTATTTCGAGGTCTGGCCGATTGCGGCGCCCACTCCCGAGGAACTCGCGCACCATTTTCTGTGGCGCTTCTGGCGGCGGCTCCCGGCGCAGCACAACATCGCGATCTTCGACCGCAGCTGGTACGGTCGCGTGCTGGTCGAGCGCGTCGAAGGCTTCGCGAAGGCGGCCGAGTGGCAGCGCGGCTATGACGAGATCAACGATTTCGAGGCACAGCAGGTCGCCGCAGGCACCACGCTGGTCAAGGTCTTCGTCCACGTCACCCAGAAGACGCAGGACCAACGGCTGCGCGACCGGCTCGAACATCCGTGGAAGCGCTGGAAGACCGGCCTCGACGATTATCGTAACCGTGCCAAGCGCGCCGACTATCTGAAGGCAATGGCCGACATGTTCGAGCGCACCGACACCAAGCATGCGCGCTGGATCGTGATCGACGGCAACGACAAGAAATCGGCGCGGATCGCCGCGCTGACCGCGATCGCCGACGCGCTGGAAGCGAAGGTGCCGATGGAGCCGCCCGAACTCGATCCCGAGGTGGAGAAGGCGGCGAAGAGGGCGCTGGGGCTATAGCCGAAGCGAAGTCGATACGCCGCCCGCCTAGAGCAGTAACAGCCCCAACGGCACCACTGCGCCCGCTACCAGCATCGCGATCGAAACGCGTCGCATCGCGCGGTTATTGAGCGCGATCACCACGCCCAACAGCGTCGACGCCATCAGCCCGACCGAGAGCAGGGCGACGAAGATCTTCATCGGCAGCGTCGTTGCCTGCCCGGCGGGCTTTGGCTTCGGCGTGGCGCGTGCCGGCGCGTCGCCCTCGTGCCGGTGCGCGGCCTCGGGCACCGCTGCCCGCGGCATGCGCGAATCCTTGTGGACGCTTGCCATCCACACGATCCAGCCCGGCGGCGTGCCGCCATAACCACGCTCCTCCTGAAGCCGGAACGTCTGAAGCGCGCCGCTCAGCGCAAACAAGAGGATCGCCGGCGCAAAGAACACGCCAACATAATGGTGGTACCGGCGCAGCTTCTGCATCGTCTTGGGCTTCATGGTCTCTCCGGACTTGCGGAAACCTGTCGTCAGGCCGGTGCGAAGCTACCGTCTTCGCCCAACACGTGCAGCACGCCCTCGGCGATCGCGAAATAGGCGCCGTGGAGCGTGAGCGTGCCCGCCGCGACTCGCGCGGCGACGAAGGGGAAGGTCATCAGATTGACCAGCGACACTTTCACGGTCTCCAGCTCGAGTGCGCGCACCGCCTCCGGGCCGTTGCCATGCTCGGCGACGACGCGATCACGCGCCGCGTCGAGCATGTCGACCCAGTGCGCGATGAATCCACCCTCGCCATTGGGCGCGCCTTTGAAACGCTGCGAGAGCGACGCCGAGACGCCGCCGCACGCGCCGTGGCCCATCACAACGATCTCGGGCACTTCGAGCTGCGTCACGGCGAATTCGAGCGCCGCCGAGACGCCGTGGCGGCTGGCATCGTCCTCGAACGGCGGCACCAGATTGGCGACGTTGCGGACCACGAAGATCTCGCCGGGGACGGTATCGAAGATCTGCGCCGGATCGACTCGGCTGTCCGAGCAGGCGATCACCATCACGCGCGGGCTCTGTCCCTCGCGCAACTCCTCCCAGCGTTCGCGGTGGCGGCGATATTCGCTGGTCCGAAAACGCTGATAGCCATCGAGCAGGTCGGTAAAGTCGGTCATGACCGCTCCATACTCCGTCCGATGCGTTTGCAAACCCCGCCTGCGTTCGCGCGATGCAATCGGCGATGCACGCGCGGTTGTTGTGCGTGCACGCGTGCATCGCTATCTGGCGTCGCATGAACGAGATGTCCCCGCTGCCGCGGCCCGAGCGCGTGCGGAAACCCGATTGGATCCGCGTCAAGGCGCCGACCTCGGAAGGCTTCGCCGCGACGCGTGCGCTGATGCGCTCGAAGAGCCTGACCACGGTGTGCGAGGAAGCCGCCTGCCCGAATATCGGCGAGTGCTGGTCGAAGAAGCACGCGACGGTGATGATCCTCGGCGACACCTGCACGCGCGCCTGCGCCTTCTGCAACGTCAAGACCGGCATGCCGCGCGCGGTCGATCCGATGGAGCCGCAGAATGTCGCCGACGCCGCGGCGCAGATGGGGCTGGAGCATATCGTGATCACTTCGGTAGATCGCGACGATCTGCCCGACGGCGGCGCGAAGCAGTTCGTCAAGGTGATCGAGGCGATCCGCAAGTCGAACCCGGTGACGACGATCGAGATTCTCACGCCCGACTTCCGTAACAAGCACGAACAGGCGGTCGAGATGATCGTCGCGGCGCGGCCCGACGTCTACAACCACAATCTCGAGACGGTGCCGCGGCTCTATCCGACGATCCGTCCCGGCGCGCGCTATTATGCATCGCTGCGGCTGCTCGAGACGGTCAAGAAGCTCGACCCGTCGATCTTCACCAAGTCGGGCATCATGCTCGGACTCGGCGAGGAGCGGCTCGAGGTCCACCAGGTGATGGACGACATGCGCAGCGCCGACGTCGATTTCCTGACGATGGGGCAGTATCTCCAGCCGACCCCGCGCCACGCCAAGGTGCAGGAATTCGTCACCCCGCAGGCATTCGGTTCCTACGGCGCGATCGCGCGGGCCAAGGGCTTCCTGCTCGTCGCCTCTTCGCCGCTGACTCGGTCGAGCTATCACGCCGGCGACGATTTCGCGAAGATGCGCGACGCGCGTGCGGCCAAGCTGGCGAAAGCCACTGCAGCCGCCTGATGCCCAAGCATAGCGAGACGCGGGCGCTGCCCTATAGCCCCGAGCAGATGTTCGACCTCGTCGCCGATGTCGGGCGCTATGGCGAGTTCCTGCCCTGGGTCTCGGCCGTACGGGTGCGCTCGAACAGCGATACTCAGATGGTCGCGGACCTGATCGTCGGGTTCAAGGGATTGCGCGAGAGCTTCACCTCGCGCGTCGAGAAGCAGCGGCCCGGGCATATCCGCGTGGACTATCTGGAAGGGCCGCTCAAGCACCTCAACAACGACTGGAAGTTTCGTTCGGACGGGAAGGGCGGCTGCCTCGTCGATTTCTGCGTCGACTTCCAGTTCAAGAACCGCGTGTTCGAGATGCTCGCCGGCCAGGTGTTCGATCGTGCGCTGCGCAAGATGATCAATGCCTTCGAGGAGCGCGCGGCGCGGCTCTACGGCGACGTGGGCGCGCAGAGCGCAGCCTAGCGGCGCGTCACTGAAAGCGATGCATCGTCGATGGTGAGCGAGAGCTGGCGCGGGTCCTTGGCGCGATCGATGACGAACACCGCATCGCCGCGCGCGGCGACGATCGAGCGCATCGCCTGAGTGAGCGGTATGGTGACGGTGGGCACGCGCTTATAGTCGCTCGAAACCTCGACCAGATTCTTGCCGACTCGCCGCACGGTGATCGTCACACCCGATTGCGAGGCGCCGCGCGCGTCGGAAATCACATCGCCTTCATAGACGCCCGCGACCGCGTCGCCGAGGTCGGGCTTGCGCTGGGCCTGCGTGGTAGCCGGCGGGAGCGCCGTGGACGGGACGAGCGACGTCAGGATCAATGCGGTCAGGACCATGCGCGATACTCCCTGGTAGCAGGGACAGCTTAGCGAACGTGAAGGTGTCCGTCGATCCTCAGCCGGCGGTTTCGTCCGCAGCCGCGGGCTCGCCCGGCATCAGCAGTTCGAGCGCGCAGAGCGCCGCTTGAAGCCGCACGCCGGCGCGGCCGGTGTCCTCGAAATGGCGCGCATCGGCGACGATATGCTGCGGATCGGCACCGCGCTCGGCCTGGGCGAACACCACGGTGCCCACCGGCTTCTTCTCGCTGCCGCCATCGGGGCCGGCGATCCCGGTGATCGCCACCGCGACATCGGCGGTGCTGCGCTTGAGCGCGCCCTGCGCCATGCTCCACGCCACTGCGATCGACACCGAGCCGAAGGTCTCGAGCACGTCGCTGCTGACCTTGAGCACCTCGGTCTTGGCTTCGTTCGAATAAGTGACGAACCCCGCCTCGAACACATCGGACGAGCCGGGGATCTCGGTCAGCGCGGCGCTGACCAGCCCACCGGTGCAGCTTTCCGCCACGGCGATCTTGCGCCCGGCGGCGCGGTTGGCCTCGAGCACCCGGCGGGCGGCGTCGACCAGTTTGGCAGGGAGAATCGTATCCATCCCTAGGGTCTCTGCCACCACAAGGTTTCAGTAGCGAGTCTGGAACGATGGACCGTGGCGAACCCGATCATGCCTTGCAGATCGCGAATGGCGGCGCCTTTTTCTTGTCCTCCGCGGCGAATTCGAAGATCGCCGCCACGATTCCCGCGAGATTGGCCGGCGGCAGCGGATCCAGCAGCGCCGCCATGCGGTCGACCTTCAGGCAGACATCGGGCTTGATGTCCTTCGAGACCAGTTCGGCGACGAGCATGCCGGAAAAGGCGTCGAACACTTCCGGCGTGGCGGTCGTGCCCATGCCGCCGATCTTGCCGACCGCGGACGCCGCCGCCGGCTTGGCGAGGACCGCCGCGGCCTGGTAGCGCTTGACCAGCCTGTCGGAATTGACCGTCAGATAGGCGTTGGCCGGAAGCGCGCCGCTGCACGCGCGGGTGAAGCCCTGGATCGCCGGCGGGGCAAGCACCGTCACCAGCGCCTGGGCTTCCTGCGAAGTGAGGCACGGCTTCTGGGCGGTGTCGGCCGCCGCATGCGCGCTGGTCGCCGACAGTGCGAGCCACGCCGCCGCTGCCATCCGGGTCTTCATTCTGCCGTCTCCTTGATGCGGATCGTTGCCACCGCCTGCGCGGCCATGCCTTCGCCGCGGCCGGTGAAGCCGAGCCTTTCGGTGGTGGTCGCCTTGACGCTGACCCGCGACTCCGGAAGCGCGAGGATGGCCGCGATCGACGCGCGGATCGCCTCGCGGTGCGGACCGATCTTAGGCGCCTCGCAGATGATCGTGACGTCGATGAAGTCGACGATCCCGCCCTGCGCGGCGACCAGACCGGCAGCGTGCTCGAGGAAGCGCGCCGACGCCGCGCCGCGCCATTGCGGGTCGCTCGGCGGAAAATGCATGCCGATATCGCCCGCGCCGATCGTGCCGAGCAGGGCGTCGGTGATCGCGTGGAGCACGACATCGGCGTCGCTATGGCCCGACAGGCCCTTGCTGTGCGGGACGCGAATGCCGCCGAGCCAGAGTTCCTCGCGCTCGGCGAAGCGGTGGACGTCATAGCCCATCGCGGTGCGGACGCGCATCGCGGCGGCGTGGCGCGCTTCGGCGGCGGCAAAGTCGGCGGGGTGGGTGATCTTTTCCAGCTGCAAGTCTCCGGGGACGAGAGCGACGGCGTGCCCGAGCGCGCGCACCATCTGCGCATCGTCGGTGGCTTCGCGGTCGGCAGGCCAGGCGGCGTGGGCGGCACGGATCGTCTCCATGCGGAACGCCTGGGGGGTCTGGATGCGGACCAGCCCGTCACGCGGCACCGTCTCGCCGAGTGCCTCGCCACCACGCGCGAGCGTATCGGCGACGGGGAGGGCAGGGAGGGCGCCCTCGTGGCTATCCAGCGCCGCGAGCAGCGCGTCGATCACGGCGTGCGAGAGGAAGGGCCGCGCGGCATCGTGGATCAGCACGCGGTCGGCGGCGATTGCGGCGAGGCCGTTCGCCACCGACTCGCGACGGCTGGCGCCGCCGAGAACGTGGCGAACATCGCCTACAGCACGCATGAGCGCCTCTTGTTGACCATCGGCGATCACCACCACGACCTCGTCGATCGCCGGGTGCGAGGACAATGCCGCATAGCTGTGCGCAAGCATCGGCTTTCCGGCGAGCGGCGCGAATTGCTTGGGCACGGCGCTGCCAGCGCGGATGCCCTGTCCGGCGGCGACGATCAGTGCGGCGGTTGTTCCCATCAGCGCGCGGGTAGCGGGGAAGCCCCGGCTTGCCAATCCGGGGTTGTGCGGCTAGGCGTCACTGCCTATTTTTCAGGCAGATCATGCGCGAACTCGCTCCCATCCAGATCGGCCCCGTCCGGGTCGAAGCCCCGGTGCTGCTCGCGCCGATGACCGGCGTGACCGACTTGCCGTTCCGCCGCGTCGTGCGGCGCTATGGCTCGGGGCTCAACGTCACCGAAATGGTCGCCAGCCAGGCGGCGATCCGCGAGACGCGCCAGTCGCTCCAGAAGTTCGCCTGGGATCCGATCGAGGATCCGGTGTCGATGCAGTTGGTCGGCTGCACCCCCCATGAGATGGCCGAGGCCGCCAAGCTCAGCGAGGATCGTGGTGCAGCGATCGTCGACATCAACATGGGCTGTCCGGTCCGGAAAGTGACCAGCGGCGATGCGGGGTCGGCGCTGATGCGCGACCTCAAGCTTGCCGCGTCGCTGATCGAGGCCTGCGCCAAGGCAGTGAGCGTCCCCGTCACCGTCAAGATGCGGATGGGCTGGGACCATGCGAGCCTCAACGCCCCCGAACTCGCGCACATCGCCGAGGATCTCGGCGCGAAGATGATCACCGTCCACGGCCGCACCCGCAACCAGATGTACAAGGGCAGCGCCGACTGGGGCTTCATCCGGACGGTGAAGGACGCAGTGTCGATCCCCGTGATCGCCAATGGCGACATTTGCGAGATCGAGGACGCGCATGCTGCGCTGGCACAGTCCGGCGCCGACGGCGTGATGATCGGGCGCGGCGCCTATGGCCGGCCGTGGATCCTGCGCCAGGTGATGGACGCGCTGACTGGCAAACCTGAACGGCCCGAGCCTTCGCTCGACGAACAATATGGCGTGATCGTAGAGCATTACGCCGACACCCTCAGCCATTATGGCAACGAAGTCGGCGTCAACATGATGCGCAAGCATATCGGCTGGTACACCAAGGGCATCCACGGCTCGGCCGAGTTTCGCAACAAGGTCAACAAAGAGGCCGACGGCCGGGTCGTGCTAGACATGCTCGCCGAATTCTACGCGCCATGGTCTTCGCGCGCGGCGGCCTGAGGCGGGCCAGGCCGGAACCGGTAAGGGGACCAGGCTTCGGCGAATTGTTCGCGGCTCTGCCCGTCGCGGTACTGGTGATCGATCCCGACGGCCGTATCGCGCATGCCAATTCGGCCTGCGAATTGCTGCTCAACCATAGCGAGAGCACGATGGTCGGGCAGCCGTACGACGCGGTGTTGCGCCCGCCCGAGGATTATGCCGACCGACGCGACGGGCACGGGTTCGCGGCGTTCGACATCGAGGTGGAAGCGGTGCGCGGACCGCGCATCCGCGTCGACTTGGTCGAGAGCCCGGTCGCTGACCAGCCCGGCTGGCGGATCGTCACGTTGCATCACGCCCCGCAATCGCGCCGAGTAGCGCAGGGTGCCGATCGTACCGCGGGCGCGCGGGCAGCGGTGGGCGCGGCGGCGATGCTCGCGCACGAGATCAAAAACCCGCTCTCGGGAATCCGGGGCGCCGCGCAATTGCTCGCCAGCGGCAGCGAGGAGCGCGAGCTCACCAACTTGATCACCACCGAGGTCGACCGCATCGTCGCGCTGATCGACCGGATGCAGGACTTCACCGACACGCGGCCGCTCAAGCTGGCGCCGACCAACATCTATCCGCTGCTCGATCATGCCCGCCGCGTCGCGCTCGCCGGGTTCGCGCGCGACGTGGCGATCGAGGAGCATTTCGATCCGTCGCTGCCACCCGTCCTGATCGACCCCGACGCGTTCCTGCAGGTACTGCTCAACCTGTTCAAGAACGCCGCCGAGGCATTGGCGGACGCTGCTGCTCCGCGCATCACCCTCGCCACGGCCTATCGCCACGGCATGTCGGTGAGCACGGTGCCGGGGCGCCCGCGCCACAAGCTGCCGATCGAGATCCTCGTCATCGACAATGGCCCCGGCGCCCCCGCCGACATTGCCGAGCATCTGTTCGAGCCGTTCGTCTCAGGCAAACCCGAGGGCAAGGGACTCGGCCTGCCGCTGGTGGAGAAACTGGTCCGCGACATGGGCGGGATCGTTCAATATGGCCGCGAGCGCGACCCCGAAGTGACCGTGTTCCGCATCCTGCTGCCGAGGGCGGCATGACCGGTACCGTCCTGATCGTCGACGACGATGCTGCGATCCGCACCGTCGTGGCAGCGTCGCTCAAGCGCGAGGGGCACCGCGTGACCACCGCGGCGAGCATCGCCGAACTGCGCCGCGCGCTCGCCGGCGGGGTTCCGGACGTGCTGGTCACCGACGTCGTGCTTCCCGACGGCAACGGGCTCGACGTTGCGGCCGGGCTGGCCAGCGAACATCCCGAGCTGCCGATCATCGTCTTCTCGGCGCAGAACACGCTGGCGACCGCGGTGCGCGCGACCGAAGTCGGCGCGTTCGACTATCTGCCCAAGCCGTTCGACCTCGACGTGCTCGCCCAGGCGGTGCGCGGGGCGATCGCACGGCGGCGGCGCCAGCCTGCCGAACTCGCCGAGGCGGAGATTGGCGGCGGCTCGACCCTGATCGGCCGCTCGCCGGCGATGCAGGAGGTCTATCGCGTGATCGCCCGGGTCGTCTCGAACGACCTGACCGTGTTGGTCTCGGGTGAGTCGGGCACCGGCAAGGAACTGGTCGCGCAGGCGATCCACGAGCTCGGCCCGCGCCGACGCGCGCCGTTCGTCGCGCTCAACATGGCCGCGATCCCCCGCGACCTGATCGAAGCCGAACTGTTCGGGCACGAACGCGGCGCCTTTACCGGCGCGGCGACGCGGGTCGCCGGCAAGTTCGAGCAGGCGGCGGGGGGGACCTTGTTCCTCGACGAGATCGGCGACATGCCGATGGACGCGCAGACCCGGCTGCTTCGTGTGCTCCAGTCGGGCGAATTCACCACGGTTGGCGGCGCCCGGACGATCCGCGCCGACGTCCGCATCGTCGCGGCGACCAACAAGGATCTCGGCGCATTGGTCCAGAGCGGGCAGTTCCGCGAAGACCTATTCTACCGGCTCAACGTCGTGCCGGTGAGCCTGCCCGCCTTGCGCGAGCGCCGCCAGGACGTGCCGCTGCTCGCACGCCATTTCCTCGATCGCGCTGCCGAGGCGGGGTTGCCCCGCAAGCAGCTCGATCAGGGCGCGATGGCGGTACTCGAAGGCTATGACTGGCCCGGCAACGTCCGCGAGCTCGAGAATCTCATGCGCCGCATCGCCGCGCTCAGCCGCGACGAATGGATCGACGCCGATGCGATCCGCCGCGCGCTCGGAGATGCCAGCCACTTCCCGTCGGAGAGCCGCGATCCCGGAATCGACGCTGCGGTGCGCGCCCGGCTCGAACGCATGGCGATCGAGGAGCCGCGCGCGCTCGACGACGGCAGCCTCTACGAACGGATCATCGGCGAGGTCGAGCGTCCGCTGATCGAGGCGATGCTCGCCCGCCACCAGAACAACCAGCTGCGCGCCGCCCGGGCGCTGGGGATCAACCGCAATACCTTGCGCAAGCGGCTCGACACGCTCGGGATCGAAATGAGCGCGGATCGGTCGGACGGTACCGATTAGCGACGGTTCACGCAAAATTATGTGTTCTTTCGGCCACAATCTCGTTGTATCCCGGCAACGATGGATGCGGTGACAGAGTCAGCGATCGTAGCAATTGAAAGCGAACGTCGCTTCGCACGTATCCGCCCGCTGGAGATCATTGTCGTCGCGTTGGTACTGGCGGCGCCGTTAGGTACCTTTTTCTTCGTCACCCGCTTCTGGAGTGGCCAGCTGTTCAGCCCGGGCATCGCTGCGCTGTTGCTGCTGGCTAACTTGCTTCCCTGTGTCGCACTCATCGTGCTGGTTGGGCGGCGGATCGCGATCCGGCGTGCTGCCCAGCGTGGGTTGGCGGAGCGCGGCCGCCTGCACGTCCGCCTTGTCGCGGTGTTCAGCCTGATGGCGACGATCCCGATCGTGCTCACTGTAATCGCAGCGTCGATCATGTTCCAGTCGGGGGTCCAGCTCTGGGGCTCCGAGCGCGCCCAGAAGGCCTTCAATTCCACGGTTGCGATAGCCAAAGAGGGACAGAGCCTCATTGTCCAGCGTTGGACCGGCGAGGCGCGTACCATGGTGGAGGATCTGCTTAGAAAATATCCTCAGATCCCCGAAGAATCTTCTGACTTCCAGCTTCGCTTCCTCGAGCAGACCTATCTGCGTAGCCTGTACCAGTCGGTTCTGTTCCGGGTCGTCGACGGCAAGACCGTTGAGGCACTTTATGCGTATGAAGCACCCGAGCCCGCGGTCTTCACGGCGCGCGTTTCGGCGCAGGTTCTCAATCAGTTGCGCAATCAGGACAGCGCGACGAACTATGATCCCAACATGTTGTGGGTGGTGACGCCGGTAAACCGGGCGCAGAACCTCTTTCTCTACGTCGCCACGCCGAACAACGTCGATTTTCTCAACCGGCAGAGTCAGGCGGCCGCCGGCATCATCGCCGAATATGAGACGCTGCAGAAGCGCGCGCGCTCGCTTCAGATCCAGTTCAACGCGGTGCTGTTCGGCGTTGCTCTCCTGATTGTCGGGATCGCGACGGCGATCGCTCTCGCGGTGGCTGATCGTCTCGTGCGTCCCATCGACGAGTTGGTAACTGCGGCGCGACGGGTCGCGGATGGCGATCTGGGTGCAAGAGTCGCCGCGCCAAAGCATGAGGACGAGATCGGCACACTCGGCGACGCCTTTAATCGGATGACGGCACAGCTCGAACTGCAGAACACGGCACTCGTCACCGCCAATGCCCAACTCGAAAGCCGCCGCGCGCTGATCGAGGCGGTGATGTCGGGCGTCTCGGCGGGCGTTATCTCGATCGGGGCCGATCGGGTCATCCGCTTGGTCAACGCCTCGGCGCTGGCGCTGCTCCGGCGGAGCGAGGAGGAGTTCGTCGGCAAGCCGCTCATCGGGATTGCCCCCGAGCTCGACGCCCTGCTCGATGGCGCCGAACGCGAGGCCGTCGCGCAGGTCACCGTCGGCGGCGAGGCGCGCACGCTGGCGGTGAAGATCACCTCGGACGAAGTCGGGCAGGTGCTCACCTTCGACGACATTACCCAGCAATTGCTCGACCAGCGCCGCGCCGCCTGGTCGGACGTTGCGCGCCGCATCGCGCACGAGATCAAGAACCCGCTGACGCCGATCCAGCTCGCCGCCGAGCGGCTCCAGCGCCGCTACGGCAAGCAAATCGAAGGCGGGGAGGGGGTGTTCAGCCAATTGACCGACACGATCGTCCGCCAGGTCGGCGACCTGCGGCGGATGGTCGACGAATTCTCGTCGTTCGCACGGATGCCCAAGCCGCTGTTCCGCCGTGAATCGCTGCTCGACATCACCCGTCAGTCGCTGTTCCTCCACGAGGTCGCGCATCCGGCGATCCGCTTCGACCTCGACTCGCCCGACGAACCGCCCAGCCTGGTCTGCGACCGGCGCCAGATGGGGCAGGCGCTCACCAACGTGATCAAGAACGCGGTCGAGGCGATCGAGGCGCGGGGAGAGGGCGCCGCGCTGCCGCAAGGCGAGATCGCGCTCGCGATCGTCGCCGAGAACGACCAGCGCGTCGTGCTGACCGTCGCGGACAATGGCGTCGGCCTCCCGGTCGAGCGCGACCGCATCGTCGAACCTTATATGACGACGCGCAGCCGCGGCACCGGGCTGGGCCTCGCGATCGTCAAGAAGATCGTCGAGGAGCATTGCGGCACGATCGCGTTCAGCGATCGCGCAGGCGGCGGCACCGTCGTCACGATTGCGTTCGACACCGAGGCGCTCGAGCGCCTGGCGCAGCAGAACAACGATGCCGAACCGGCCGAGCCCAAGGCCCCGGCACTTACCAGAAGCGGAAAACCTTCATGAGCCTCGATATCCTCGTCGTCGATGACGAACGCGACATCCGCGAGTTGGTCGCGGGCGTGCTGGAGGACGAAGGCTATGCCACGCGCTCGGCCGCTGACAGCGACGCGACGCTCGAGGCGATCGCCGAGCGCCGGCCGAGCCTGGTGCTGCTCGACGTGTGGCTGCAGGGCTCGCGGCTCGACGGGCTCGAACTGCTCGACGAGATCAAGCGGCGCGATCCGTCGATTCCGGTGCTGGTGATCTCGGGGCACGGCAATATCGACACTGCGGTGGCGGCGATCCGCCGCGGCGCTTCGGACTTCATCGAGAAGCCTTTCGAGGCCGAGCGGCTGCTGCTCCTCGTCGAGCGCGCCACCGAGACCGAGCGGCTGCGCCAGGAAGTGGTGTCGCTGCGCGCCTCGGTCGGCCGCGAGAACGACCTGACCGGCAATTCGGCGGCGATCAACACGGTGCGCGCGACGCTCAAGCGCGTCGCCTCGACGGGCAGCCGCGTGCTGATCAGCGGCGGTGCCGGCGTCGGCAAGGAAGTCGCCGCACGGCTGCTCCACGGCTGGAGCCAGCGCACCGCGGCGCCCTTCGTGATCGTCAGCGCGGCGCGGATGACGCCCGAGCGCGTCGAGGAGGAATTGTTCGGCGTCGAGGAGGGCGGCGACCTTGTCCGCCCCGGACTGCTCGAACAGGCACATGGCGGCACCTTGTTCCTCGATGAGATCGCCGACATGCCGGTGGCGACCCAGGCGCGGATCCTGCGCGTGCTCACCGACCAGAGCTTCAGCCGCGTCGGCGGCACGCGCATCGTCAAGGTCGACGTCCGCGTCGTCTCGGCGACCGCGCGCGACCTGATGGCCGAGATCGCCGCGGGGCGCTTCCGCGAGGACCTTTATTACCGGCTCAACGTGGTGCCGGTGCTGATCCCGCCGCTCACCGAGCGCCGCGAGGACATTCCGGTACTCGTCGAGCATTTCGTCGCGCATTATGCCGGCGAGCGCCGCGTGCCGACGCCCGAGGTCGCGCCCGACGCGATGGTCGCGCTGCAGAGCTACGAATGGCCGGGCAATGTCCGCCAGCTGCGCAACGTCGTCGAGCGTACGGTGATCCTGGCACCTGGCGACCGGATCGGGCGGATCGACCTGGATCTGCTGCCCCCTGAGGTCCTCGGCCGGCAAGGCGATGCCGGCGGTGGGGCGGGCGCCAACGCGATCATGGGCGCGCCGCTCAAGGAAGCCCGGGAGAGCTTCGAGCGCGAATATCTCCGCGTCCAGATCCGCCGCTTCTCGGGCAATATATCGCGCACCGCGAGCTTCATCGGGATGGAACGCTCGGCGCTCCACCGCAAATTGAAGCTGCTCGGGATCACCGAGACGCGCGAGGAATAGGTTGGACGCGCGCGCCCGGAACCAATAGAATGCGCGCTCCGCACCAGGGTGGTGCGGCATTCCGACGCCGGGAACCGGCGCGAAGCGGGACGTGAGCCCGCCAAGAATAGAAGGACATGATCATGGCCGAGAAGCAGACCTCGCTTCAGGACCTGTTCCTCAACTCGCTCCGGCGCTCCAAGGTGCCGGTCACGATGTTCCTCGTGAAGGGCGTCAAGCTCCAGGGCATCGTCACCTGGTTCGACAATTTCTCGGTGCTGCTCCGCCGCGACGGCCAGTCGCAGCTGATCTACAAGCACGCGATCTCGACGATCATGCCGGCGGGGCCGGTGGATCTCACCACGCTCCTCGAAGCGGCGGGAGAATTCCAGCACAAGAACCCGGTTTTGCAGGAAATTTTCCTCAACTCGGTGCGCAAGCAGCAGGAAAACGTGACGATGTTCCTCGTCAACGGCGTGATGCTCCAGGGGCAGATCGCCGCGTTCGACCTGTTCTGCATGCTGCTCCAGCGCGAGGGCATGGCGCAGCTGGTCTACAAGCACGCGGTGTCGACGATCCAGCCGGCGCATCCGCTCAACCTCGCCGAGGAAACCTCCGCGCCCGACGGCGATTAAGGTCTCATGTCCACTGGTTTTGATCGCGACGCCGACGAGTTCGCCCGCGGCGCGCGCGCGATCGTCGTCTATCCCGAAATGGGCGCGAGCTCGCGCGACGCGGAAGCGCGTCTCGAAGAGACCGCTGGCCTCGCCGCGGCGATCGGCGTCGTTGTCGAGGAGAAGCTCGCGGTCAAGCTGCGCCAGCCCAAGCCGGGGACCTTGATCGGCTCGGGCCAGGTCGAGGCCATCGCCGAGACGGTCCGCGACGAAGAGCTCCAGCTCGCGGTGTTCGACGCGGCGCTGACCCCGGTGCAGCAGCGCAACCTCGAGACGGCGCTGGGCTGCAAGGTGATCGATCGCACCGGCCTGATCCTCGAGATCTTCGGCGAGCGCGCCCGCACCGCCGAGGGCCGGCTGCAGGTCGAGCTCGCGCATCTCGATTACCAGGCGGGCCGGCTGGTGCGCAGCTGGACCCATCTCGAGCGCCAGCGCGGCGGCTTCGGCTTTCTCGGCGGCCCGGGCGAGACCCAGATCGAGGCCGACCGGCGCTTGATCCGCGACCGCATGGCGCGGCTCAAGAAGGAGCTCGACCAGGTCAGCCGCACCCGCACGCTCCACCGCGATCGCCGCCAGCGCGCGCCCTGGCCGGTGATCGCGCTGGTCGGCTACACCAATGCCGGCAAGTCGACGCTTTTCAATCGCTTGACCGGCGCTGACGTCATGGCGGAGAATTTGCTCTTCGCGACGCTCGACCCGACTTTGCGGCAGATTTCGCTGCCGGGCATCGACAAGGCGATCCTGTCGGACACGGTGGGGTTCGTCTCCGAGCTGCCGACGCAATTGGTCGCCGCGTTCAAGGCGACTCTGGAAGAGGTGGTGTCGGCCGACCTGCTCATCCATGTCCGCGACGTCGCGCACCCCGACAGCGAGGCGCAGCGCGCCGACGTCGAGAAAGTGCTGAGCGAGATCGGCGTGGCCGAGGCGACGCCGCGCTTTGAGGCCTGGAACAAGCTCGATTTGCTCGACGCCGAGCGCCGCGCGCAACTGCTCGAGGATGCCGCCAGGCGCGAGGACGTGATGCCGATCTCGGCATGGACCGGCGAGGGCGTCGACACGCTGGTCAACACGGTCGCCGCGCGACTGACCGCGGGGCATCGGCGCTATACGATCACGCTGCCCGCGGGCGACGGCGCGGGCGCGGCGTGGCTCCACCAGCATGGCGAAGTGGTCGAGCAGCGGATCGAGGACGAACAGGCGCTGTACGAGGTCCGGATGGCGCCTGGGGATTACGAGCGGTTTCTCACGCGAAGTTAGTGTCCTGACTCTAAGATCGATTACGGCTGTCTCGTGGGTTCGGCACTCCAAGCGACAAACTCACTTAGAGGCAAATAATCATCGCCTCTGTTGAGAGCTTCAGAAACCCCCGTCAGAACTGAGTCAAACGTCTCGACAATGTCCCCGAACCGATAAACGTATCTTATAAGATGAGGAATGTCATCCGCGACGATAGCCTTATTCGGCTCTGCGCATTTCCAAGTTTCTAACAAATCTTCCTCAAAATGATCTAAGAGCAATATCGCGTTGCTCGCAAAATGTATCAAGGCAGGCGTAAAAAAGTCCGAGCTATCGACATGTCGTTTTAATACAACTTTTGCATTTTGAAGCTGCAGATGCCAGTCTCTTGTTGGCTTTATCTCACTCCAGACCGACGGATGAATCAGGCTTCCCAGTACTGTATTAACCTCATGCTGCGCCTGAACAATAGAGTATCTAACGCTCCAGGCTGCTTCTTCGCGGTTCAATCGTCGAGAGCGGCGAGCTTCTTTCTTTTCTGCTATCCAAAGCCAAACCGCGCCGGAAATAGCGGCTATCGAGCCAGCTGCTTGAACCCATGCTGCTGCATCCGCTCCCAGCCCTTTTGCGAAGGCGGAATATACCGCCGCCGCTCCGGACAAGACGATCAAGAAGATGCTTGCGGCACTAAAAAAAAGCGCCGGCGTAAAATGGAATTGCGATCGACGTAACAAGCTCTGAACACGGAATCGCTCTCCGACAGGCCTTCTAACGTTTCACCTTTTGCCAAAGCTGTTCCTGCTTCTCCAGCGTTAGATTTGAGAATCCGCCGGCAGCTTCGGCCTCCATCGCCTTGAAGCGGCGTTCGAACTTGGCATTGCCGGCGCGCAGCGCCGCTTCGGGATCGACGCCGTGCTTGCGGGCCCAATTGACCACCGCGAACAGCAGGTCGCCGATCTCCTCCTCGACCTCGGCCGGCGTCTCGGCGGCCTCGACTTCGGCGAGCTCCTCATCGATCTTGGCGCGCGCGCCGCTGGCGTCGGGCCAGTCGAAGCCGGTGCGTGCGGCGCGCTTCTGGAGCTTCTCGGCGCGGAGCAAGGCGGGGAGGCCGAGCGCGACGCCGTCGAGCGCGCTGGCATGGCCCTTGGCGCCACGCTCGGCAGCTTTGACCTGCTCCCAGAGATGGTGACCGCCCTCGGCCGCGCCCTGGAAGATATGCGGGTGGCGGCGCTCCATCTTGTCGCTGATCGAGTCGATCACGTCGCGGAGCGTGAAATGTCCGGCTTCCTCGGCCATCCGGCTGTGAAATACGACCTGGAGGAGCAGGTCGCCGAGCTCGTCCCTGAGCTCGGCCATGTCGCCCTGCGCGATCGCATCGGCAACCTCATAGGCTTCCTCGATCGTATAGGGTGCGATCGTCGCGAAGGTCTGGACGGTGTCCCATTCGCAGCCGGTCTCGGGATCGCGCAACCGCGCCATGATCGCCACGAGGCGGTCGATATTCGTCTGGCTCATGCCGCCTGCATAGCGCCGCTGCGGCGGCGGCACCACGGAAAGCGGTAGGCCTATGCGGCCCAGAGTCCTCCGGGCCGGGACCAGCCGAAATTGCCCGCGGCGATCGCTGCCTGGGTGCGGTTGCGGACGTTGAGCTTGCGCATCACCGCAGTCATGTGGACCTTGACCGTCGCCTCGGCGATGCCGAGCTCGTGCGCGATCTGCTTGTTGAGCAGCCCCGAATGGACACAGCGCAGCACTTCCATCTGGGTCGGGGTCAAGCGCGGTGGCGATAGGGGCGAGGATGCCTCGCGCTCGTGATCGAGACCGTCATGCAGATCCATTGCGGCATGCATTCTACCTCTCCCTGTTCGCGATCCGGTTTCGAGGGCGTCACCGGCTCACATCGGATCGCCCCAGGATTCGTTACCGCTAACAATAATGGAATCGGTTAGACAGCTTCAAGCAATATTTCGCTGGCAGCGTTGTCAACGTGCAGAAAAAGCGCGGGATACCGTGTGTTTCTGGACGCAGCCGGTCGCCAAACTTGTCTAACAGCTTTTCATTTTGGCGGCGGATTGCGGCGAGATACCCGCCAATTGCGCCAGCACGTGGTTGCATAGCGCCTGGGGCGAATCCTGTCCGGCGAAGGTAATCGCGTCGTCCTCGGCGACCGGGCGTTCGAGCGTGTCGAGTTGGCTGTCGAGCAGGATCGCCGGCATGAAGTGGCCGCCGCGATCGGTGAGCCGCTGGAGCAGGCGCTCGCGCGGTGGGTCGAGGAGGACGAAGCGCAGCGCCGGACCGATCGCGAGGCGCAGCCGATCGCGATAGCAGCGGCGCAGCGCCGAACAGGCCGTCACCGCGCTGCCGTGCTCCGACACCGCCTGCGCAGTGGCGACGCCGAGCCTCTCGAGCCATGGCCAGCGATCGGCATCGTCGAGCGGCTGCCCGCCGCGCATCTTGGCCACCGCCTCCGGCGCGTGGAAATCGTCGCCGTCCAGGAACGGGCAGTCCAATGCTTCGGCGAGAAGCTTGCCCAAGGTGGTCTTGCCGCAGCCGCTGACGCCCATCACGACGATGGCGAGGGGCAGGGCGGGGGCGATGCTCGGCGGCACGTCGGACTCCTCGGGAACCGGGCCGGTCCCGGGGACTACCGCGCTTTCTGGATCGGCCTCGCGCGGCTGGAAACTACGACCTTGGTCGCACGTGCCACGCTTCGGGGGGCGGGCTAGCCAGTCCTGACAGGTCACGAGGGAGAGTGCGATGCAGATGCGCGGCGTTCTGGCAGGGCTGGTCGCGGCGACCGCGCTGACCGCTCCGGCACTGGCCCAGGCGCAGGGCGTCTCGGTGTTCCCGACCGCGCCGGCCGAGCCCGGCGCCGTGACGGTCAAGGCGGCGGGCGACGGCCGGGCCGACGACAGCGAAGCGCTCCAGCAGGCGTTCGACCGCGCGCGCGGCAAGACCGGCCACGGCCTGGTCTTCCTGCCCTCGGGCCGATACCGCATCACCCGGACGCTGGTCGTGCCCGCGGGGGTGCGGGTCTATGGCGTCGGGCGGACCCGGCCGGTGATCCTGCTCGGCGCCGGCACGCCCGGCTTCCAGCAGGGCGTCTCGACGATGATCGTGTTCGGCGGCGACGACCAATATCAGGTCGGCCAGGTGCCGGTGCCGGTCCCGACGATCGTGCCGCGCGACAAGGTCGTCCGCGATGCCAATTCGGGGACCTTCTATTCGTCGATTCGCAACATCGACATCGAGATCGGCGAAGGCAATCCGGCGGCGGCGGGCGTGCGCTTCCGCATGGCCCAGCACGCCTTCCTCGCCGACATGGAGTTCCGCCTCGGCTCGGCTTTTGCCGGCGTGTACCAGGCGGGCAACGTCATTGAGAATGTCCACTTCAAGGGCGGACGCTACGGCATCGTCACCGAGAAGACCTCGCCGGCCTGGCAGTTCACCCTGATCGATTCGACCTTCGACGGGCAGAGCGACGCGGCGATCCGCGAGCATGAGGTCGACCTGACCCTGGTCAATGTTGCGATCCGCAACACCCCGGTCGGGATCGAGATCGACCGCGGCTATGGCGACTCGCTGTGGGGCAAGGACGTGCGCTTCGAGAAGGTCAGCCGCGCGGGCGTGGTGATCTCGAACGAGAACAATGTCTTCACTCAGATCGGCTTCGAGAACGCGCTCGCGGTCGACAGCCCGGTGTTCGCACGGTTCCGCGATAGTGGGCGGACGATCGACGGCAAGGGCAAGGCGTACAAGGTCGCGTCCTTCTCCTATGGCCTCGCGGTCCCCGAGCTCGGCCAGATGGGGAAGTATGCCACCGAGGCGGATGTCCGGCCTTTGGCGCGAATGCCCAAGCGCCGCGCGCCGGCGATCCGCGCACTGCCACGGATGGCGGAATGGGTCGATGTCCGCAGCCTCGGCGTGGTTGGCGACGGCACTGCGGACGATACCGCCGCGATCCAGCGCGCGATCGACAGCCGCCGCGTGCTCTATTTCCCGGCGGGCTTCTACAAGGTCACCGACCGCCTCAAGCTGCGCCCCGACAGCGTGCTGATCGGGCTGCACCCGGCGATGACCCAGCTCTACATCCCCGACAACAATCCCGGTCACGCCGGGCTTGGCAGCGTGCTGCCGATCGTCGAGACCCCGCGCGGCGGCGACAACATCCTTTCGGGGATCGGGCTGTTCACCGGGCGCGTCAATCCGCGCGCCTCGGCCTTGCTGTGGCGCTCGGGTGCGAACAGCCTGGTCGAGGACGCCAAGATCATGGGCGGCGGCGGCACGCCGACCGCCGACGGCAAGCCGCTCTACACGCTCTCGGCGCGGAGCGGCGATCCGGTCTCGGACGGGCGCTGGGACGCCCAATATCCGAGCATCTGGGTGACCGACGGCGGCGGCGGCACCTTTACCGATGTGTGGAGCCCCAACACCTTCGCCTCGGCGGGCTTCGTGGTGACCAACACGCGCACCCCCGGCCATGTCTACGAGATGTCGGTAGAGCATCACGCCCGCAACGAGTTCGTCCTCGACAATGTCGAGAATTGGGAGTTCCTCGCGCCGCAGACCGAGCAGGAAGTCGGCGACGGGCCCAATGCGGTCGGCCTCGAGATCCGCAACTCGCGCAACCTGCTGTTCGCCAATTATCACGGCTATCGCGTGACCCGCAGCTATGCACCGCAACGCAGCGCGGTGAAATTGTTCAACTCGAGCGACATCCGCTTCCGCAACGTGCACGTAAACGCCGAGAGCGGCTATGCGAGCTGCGACGACGAGGGCTGCGGGACCTTCCTGCGCGCGAGCAAATATCCGTTCGACAATGCGATCGAGGATGTGTCGCGAGGGCTGGTGGTGCGCGAGCGCGAGTTCGCCAGGCTCGATATCGGCGCGGCGGACCGCAGCGTCGCCGCGCCCGCGCCGAGTGCGGTGCCGGTCGAGAAGGTCGCCGAGGGGTTCTGGTCGATCTCGGGTGCCGCGGTCGACGCCAAGGGCGCTCTCTATTTCATCGACCGGCGCTTCCAGCGGATCCACCGCTTCAGCGAAGCCAAGGGGCTCGAAGTCGTGCGCGATCATGCGCTCGACCCGGTCAATCTCGCGGTCGACGCTTCGGGGCACCTGCTCGTGCTGTCGTCGCTCGGGCCGAAGGGCGCGGTCTATTCGTTCGATCCCGACGGGCCGAGCGACGACCTGACCGTGATCAAGCCGACGCCGGTGCGCGAGCGCGGAAAGGCGCGGACCTTGCTACCGGTCAATTGGTGGCAGAATGGCGAATTCCGCGACCAGCTCGACCACCAGACTTATCAGTTCACCACGCTCGCCGAGATGTTCGCGCGCGAGGTGGGGACGGCCAAGCCGCGCGAATATGTCTCGCCCGACGGCAGCCTCGCGCTGCCGGCGTTCCGCGTCTGGCAGCAGGGGCCGATCGACCATGTCGGCTGGCGCTGGTCCAACGCGCTCAACGCCAACGGATTGGTGAGCGCGCGGCCGGGCGAGCGACTGTTCGTCACCAACGGATCGGAGAATGTCACCTATAGCGGCGCGGTCGGCCCCGGCGGCACGCTGACCGACCTCAAGCCCTTCGCCAATCGCGGCGGCGAGAGCGTTGCGGTGGCGAGTGACGGCCGGGTCTATGTCGCGAACGGGCAGGTGTTCGTTTACGGCGCCGACGGTCAAGAGACCGGGCGGATCGACGTTCCCGAACGGCCGCTCCAGATCCTCTTCGGCGGCCCCGACAAGCGGACCTTGTTCATCCTGACGCATCACGCGCTCTACGCCGCGCGGCCCTGAGCCGGGCGCTACGACCTATGTCGTACGTGCGGCGGGGCGGGGCGGGGGATACCGTCCGGACAAATCAAAAGACGATAAACTGGAGGGGACGGATGAAGGGAATTCTCGCACTCGATCGGCAGCGCGGCGGCGTCAGCATGATCGCAGTCGCCGCAATCATGCTGGCGAGCGGCGCGCAGGCGCAGACCGCGCCGGCGCCGCAGGAAGTCGCGCCGCCGCGGGCCGAAACCGTGCCAGAGGCCCCAGCGGAGCGCGACAGCGACGACATCGTCATCACGGGTTCGCGCATCATCGCAAACGGGTTCAATGCGCCGACCCCCACCACCGTAATCGGCGCCGAGCAGATCGCCGCCAATGCCCAGCCGAACCTGTTCAACACGATCGCGCAATTGCCGTCGCTGCAGGGCTCGACCGGCACGTCCACCGGCACGTTCAGCACGTCGAGCGGCCAGCAGGGGTTGAGCTCCTTCTCGCTGCGCGGGCTCGGTGCGATCCGCACGCTGACCCTGCTCGACGGCCAGCGCGTCGTCGGCGCCAACGTCACCGGCGTGCCCGACATCAGCATGTTCCCGCAATTGCTGGTCAAGCGCGTCGACGTGGTCAATGGCGGCGCCTCGGCGACCTATGGCTCGGACGCGGTCGGCGGCGTGGTCAACTTCATCACCGACACGCGCTTCACCGGCTTCAAGGGCAACGTCCAGGGCGGCGTCACCACTTATGGCGACAATGAGCAGATCCTCGTCCAGGGCGCCTGGGGCACCGCGCTCGCCAACGATAAGCTGCACCTGATCCTGAGCGGCGAATATGCCCATGACGGCGGCGTCGGCCCGGGCGATTTCGGCACCGACCTCGCCGGCAAGCGCGACTGGTATCGCGCCTCGACCCTGCTCAACACCGGGCAGACCAACAACGGCTCGCCGCAGTTCGTCTACAGCGATTTCGCCCAGCCGTATCAATATGCGCGCTACGGGCTGATCAACAACGGTCCGCTCCAGGGCATCGCGTTCGACGTCAACGGCACGCCGTACAATTTCAATTATGGATCGAACGGCGCGCCGCTCGGCAACGGCCGCGTGTCGAACTGCTTTCCGGGCAACAGCTTCTGCGTCGGCGGCGACCTGAGCGGCGCGCCGGGCTCGGGCGCATCCTTGGTCTCCGAACTCCAGCGCGTCGTCGGCTTCGGGCGGATCGGGTGGGATTTCGCGCCGAACAACGAAATCTACTTCACTGCCAACGTCGCGCAGGTGAAGACCAATAACCAGCCCAGCCCCGGCTACAACCGGCCGAATCTGACGGTGCAATGCGCCAATCCGTTCCTGCCGCAGCTGGTACGCGATCGCTGCGCCACCGCAGGGATCACCAACTTCAACTTCGGCACGAGCAACGGCGCGTTCCCCGATACCCGGGTCTATACCGATCGCCGCCAATATCGCTTCGTCGGCGGCCTCAAGGGGCAGTTCGGGATCGGCGAGGGCGACTGGAACTATGACGCCTATTACGAGCACGGCACGACGATCTCGAACATCGACGTCAACAACATCGTCTTGCAGCCCCGCTATGTCGCCGCAACCAATGCGATCACGCTCAACGGGGCGATCGTCTGCGCCGATCCCGCGGCGCGCGCGCTGGGATGCCAGCCGATCAACGTCTTCGGTGGCGCCGCGCCGTCCCAAGCGGCGCTCGACTATGTCCTGCCGCAGAACGGTCCGTTCCAGCGCACCAAGCTGACCCAGGATGTCGCCAGCATCAACTTCTCGGGCAACCTGTTCGATCTCTGGGCCGGCCCGCTCTCGCTGGCGTTCGGCGGCGAATATCGCCACGAATTCTACCGCGTGCGCGCCGATCCCTATGGTGCCGGCGTCTCGCCGCTCAGCCCCAACAGCGCCGATTATCCCGCTGACCCTCTGCTCAATTCGGCGCAGGGCACCAACTACGCCGCGGGCAACTACAAGAATGGCGGCGGCGCCTATGACGTCTATGAAGGCTCGGCCGAGTTCAACCTGCCGCTGTTCAACGGCGGCGGGGCCGGCAAGGCCAATCTCAACGGCGCCGCGCGCGTCACGCATTACAGCACGTCGGGCACGGTGTGGGCGTGGAAGATCGGCGGCACCTGGGAGACTCCGCTCGACGGCTTCCGGCTGCGCGCAGTGACGTCACGCGACGTCCGGGCGCCCAATTTGTCCGAGCTGTTCGCCGCGCCGACGGTGACGACCTTGCCGAACTTCGCCAATCCGTTCCCGCCCGCCGGCGCGGTGCAGGCGTTCCAGAACACGATCGGCAACCCCAATCTCACCCCCGAGATCGCTCGCAACACCGAGATCGGCGCGGCGCTCGCCAATCCCTCCTGGCTGCCCGGGCTGAGCCTGTCGGTCGACTATTACAGCATCAAGCTGAGCGACGTCGTCTCGACCCTGTCGGCCGACCAGATCGTCCGCTTGTGCTTCGACGGCAACCAAGCCTTCTGCGGCGGCTTCGTGCTCAACAGCCCGGTCCAGGGCGGCAATTTCATCAACGTCCAGCCGTTCAACCTGGCCTCGTGGAAGACCAGCGGGTTCGATATAGAGGCGAGCTATCGCTGGAGCCAGCCGCTCGGACTGCCGGGCAGCTTCACCTTGCGCGCGCTCGGCACGCACATTCGCGAATTCGTGGTCAATGCCGGCGCGCCCAATGTCGACAAGGTCGACCAGGCCGGCGCCAATACCGGCAACACCCCCGATTGGAAGTGGCTGGCGATCCAGAGCTACGAGAATGACAGCTTCAGCTTGACGGTGCAGGAGCGCTGGTTCTCCGACGGTGTGTTCGGCCACCAATATGTCGTGTGCAGTTCGGGCTGTCCGGTATCGACCGCCAACCACCCGACGATCGACCGCAATTTCATGGAAGGCGCTTTCTATGTCGATCTCGGCGGCTCGTACAATCTGAGCTCGGCGATCAAGGCCTATTTCAAGGTCGACAATCTGTTCGACCACGATCCCGCGCCGTCGCCGCAGACCAATACCGGGCTCGACGTCAATCCCGCGCTCTACGACACGCTCGGGCGCACCTATCGTGTCGGCGTCCGCTTCAACTTCTGATTGCCACCCACCTCCCGTGGGAACTCGTCCCGGCCTCGCGGCCGGGACTCTTTTTATGAGGCGCGCGACATGCACCAGCGACTGATCGGGATCTGCGCGGCGCTGCTCGCGCTGTTCGGCACGGTGGAAGCCGCCGCGTCGCAATCGGTCTACACCAGCGCGCCCGACGAGCCCAATGCGGTCACGGTAGCGGGGGCGGGCGACGGCCGCGCGGACGACAGCGCCGCGATCCAGCGCGCGATCGACAAGGCGGCGGCGAAGGGCGGGGGCGGGATCGTCTTCCTGCCGGCGGGCAATTGGCGGATCAGCCGGACAATCTATCTCTGGCCCGGCGTGCGCATCTTTGGGATCGGGCAGAAGCGCCCGGTGATCGTGCTGGGTGCCAATACGGCGGGCTTCCAGCGCGGCGTCGCGCACATGCTGATCTTCGCGGGCGCCAAGCCGGGTGCCGAATCCGCGCAGCGCGGGCCGGTTGCCTTTCCACCGCCCGGAAGCGTGCCGTTCGACAAGGACGTGCCCGATGCCAATTCCGGGACCTTCTACACAGCGCTCGGCAATATCGACTTCCGCATCCTCGACGGCAATCCGGCAGCGACCGCGATCCGCTTCCACGCCGCGCAGCACAGCTTCGTCAGCCACGCCGATTTCGATATCGGCTCGGGACTGGCGGGGCTCTATCATGTCGCGAACGAAGCCGAGGACCTGCATTTCCGCGGCGGGCGCTACGGCATCCTTGCCGAAAAGACCTCGCCCGCCTGGCCGTTCGCCTTGGTCGATTCGACCTTTGAGGGGCAGCGCGACGCGGCGATCCGCGAGCACGAAGCCGGGCTGACCCTCGTCAATGTCGCGTTCCGCAACGTGCCCGTCGGGATCGAGATCGACCGCGGCTATGGCGACTGGCTGTGGGGGCAGGATGTCCGCTTCGAGAATGTCGCGAAGGCGGGCGTGCTGATCTCGAACGAGAACAACGTCTATACCCAAGTGGCCTTTCAGAACGTCGTGGCTGCAAGCACGCCGGTGTTCGCCCGGTTCCGCGACAGCGGCAAGACGGTGCCGGGGGCAGGGCCTGCGTACAAGGTTGCGAGCTTCACTTACGGACTGACCTTGCCCGGCCTCGGCCGAATGGGCGAGTTCAAGACCGACATGCAGGCGAGCCGCATCGCCGCGCTCCCGCCCCGCCCGGCACCGGCGATCCGCCTGCTTCCACCGGTCTCCGAATGGGCCAGCGTCCGCTCGACCGGCGCCAAAGGCGACGACAGGACCGACGACACCGCCGCGCTTCAGAAGGCGATCGACACCCACCGGGTGGTCTATCTGCCTGCCGGCTTCTACCGCGTGACCGACACGCTGCGCCTGCGCCCCGACACGGTGCTGCTCGGGCTGCACCCCAGCCTGACCCAGATCGTCCTGCCCGACGGCGCGCCCGGCTATCAGGGGATCGGCACGCCCAAGGCGCTGATCGAGAGCGCACGCGGCGGCGACGCGATCGTCGCAGGGCTCGGGTTGGATACCCAGGGCGCCAATCCGCGTGCGACGGCGCTTCTGTGGCGGGCAGGGGCCCTGTCGATGGTCAATGACGTCAAGTTCCAGGGCGGCCACGGCACCAACCGCTACGACGGCAGCCGCGTCACGCCCTACAACAACAACGCCACCGCCGACCCCGATGCGGCGCGGCGCTGGGACGGCCAATATGCCAGCCTGTGGGTGACCGAGGGCGGCGGCGGCACTTTCGCCAATATCTGGAGCCCGAGCAGCTTCGCGCATCCCGGCATCCTCATATCGGATACCGAGACGCCGGGGCGGATCATCCAAGCGTCGGTCGAGCATCATGTCCGCACCGAGATTGCGCTCAACCGCGTCGCCAATTGGGAATTGCTCGCCCCGCAGACCGAGGAGGAAGCCGGGGAGGGCGGCGACACCGTCGCGCTCGAGATCCGGGATTCGCAGGACATCCTCGTCGCCAATTTCCACGGCTACCGCGTCACCCGCACGCGCAAGGCAGCGCCTGCCGCGGTCACCTTGTACAATTCGCACGACATCCGATTCCGCAACGTCCACGTCAACGGCGAGAGCGGCTTCGGCACCTGCGACGAGAATGGCTGCGCAACCTTCCTGCGGCTGACCAAATTCCCGTTCGAGAATGCCATTCGTGACGTCACGCACGGGATCGACGTGCGCGAGCGCGAATTCGCCGTGCTCGACGTGCCGGCCAGGTCCGAACCGGTAAAACCTGCCAGTTTCCGCGGCGCGACGGTCGAGAAGCTCGCGGGCGACTTCCATTCGCTCGGCGGCGGCGCAGTCGACGCGGAGGGCAGGCTCTACTTCGTCGATCGCTTCTTCCGGCGGATCTGGCGCTGGTCCGACGAGCGCCGGCTCGAGCTGGTCCGCGACGCCGCGCTCGATCCGGTCAACCTCGCGGTCGATCGCTCGGGCAACGTGCTGGTGCTGTCGTCCTACGGCCGCAACGGCAGTGTCTACAGCTTCCGCCCGGGTGCGCCCGACCAGGAACTGACGATGCTCTCGCCGACCCCGGCAACGGCGCCGGTGGCGGCAGTCGTGCTGCCGATCAATTGGTGGGTCAATGGCGAGTTTCGCGACCAGCTCGATCCGCGAAGCTACCAGTTCACCACGCTCGCCGAGATGTTCGCCGCCGATCTCGCAACGCCCAAGCTGCAACGCTACGTATCGCCCGACGGCAGCGTCGCGCTCCCGGCCTTTCGCGTGTTCCAGCAAGGTCCGCCCGACCAGCGCGGGCTGCGCTTCTCGCACGCGCTCGATAGCTACGGCCTGATCCAAGGCAAGCCAGGCGAACGCATCTACCTGACCAACGGCTCGGAAAACCGCACCTATCGCGGCACGGTCGCCGCCAATGGCGCGATCACCGACCTGGAGCCCTTTGCGGAGCGCGGCGGAGAAGGCGTCGTCGCCGACGCGCAGGGCCGTGTCTACGTCGCCAATGGTCAGGTGTTCGTCTACGCGCCGGACGGCAAGCAGATCGGCCGGATCGACGTGCCGGATCGGCCGCTACAGCTGCTCTTGGGCGGTCCGGATCGCCGAACCTTGTTCGTGCTTTCGCACCACGCGCTGTATGCGGTCGGGTTGTGAAACGGCTGCCAGAACGATCGAAGTTCTTGATCATCGTCATGCCGGCGCACCGGGGCCTCAGGAGCAGGAACCCTCAAGGGCTCCCCCCAGAACCATCAGAACGATAATATACATTATGTAAAATTGAAATTGGCTTGTCAGCGTTCGCGTCCCTCGCGCGAGCTGCGGCGCTCACGGCTCTTGGTCGGCGCGGTAGTCGCATCACTGCCTTCATCGGCGGCATCCGCTTTTGGTTCGAGCACCAGCACATTGTTCTCCACGCGCCAGCTGTGCAACCGTGACAGGAAGTTCATGCCGAGCACGTCGAGGTCGCCGAAGCTTTCCGATACCACGACGCCGAGATCCTCGGTCTCGAGCGGCCCGATCGCCAGCCGGTCGATGCGGCCGCGGCGCGCCGCCACCGTGCCGTTGGCGGTCTCGATCATTGCGGGCAAACCATTGCCGGCGCTGACGTGCGATTGCGCCGCGGTGCGGTCCGAGATCGCGGTGATCGTCGCGCCGCTGTCGATCAGCATACGGCGCTCGACGCCGTTGATCTTCACCCGCGCCCAGAAATGGCCGTCGGGCGCCATGCGGATGCGCACCGTTTCCCCCTCGACCTGCTGGTCGTCGATGCCGAGCTTCGCCGAGGCTGCGGCGAACAACGCGCCGATCTGATTGCGATGTGCCACAGCAAGGACCGTCAGCACGATGATCAGCGCCCAGCTGACCAGCGAGCGCAAAACGAAGCCGATCGACAATTTGCGGATCGACAGCGCGCTGAGGACAAGCACCAGCGCACCGACCAGCCAGATCAAATCCATGCTGTCCCAGTCGCTCACGCAATCATCTCCAGGCCGTCATAGCCGGGTTCGACCCCTGCGGGCAGCTCGGCGGCGAGGCCGATATAGTCCATCGACTGGTCCATATGAACCAGCGCGGCGCGGCGCGGCTGCAATGCCCCTACCCAGTCCAGCACCTGGTCGAGATTGGGATGCGTCGGATGCGGCGCGCGGCGGAGCGCGTCGACCACCCAGATGTCGAGACCAGTGTAAAGCGCGCGCATGGCGCTCGTCATCTCATGGAAGTCTGTCGCGTAACCTATTGATTTTCCGTTACTGTCAAACCGCAAACCGGCAGAGGTGATGCCGCCGTGCGGCTGATCGGCGACGGTGATGGCGATGTCGCCAATGACCAGCCTGTCAGGCAATGTTTCGAGCGCGATCGTCGGCCGGTAGAGCGCGCGGCCGAAAAAGGCGTAGTGGAATTTGAGCTCGAGCTGCTCGCGGGTGAACGGTCGCGCCAGCCCGGGCACCGGCTCGCCGTTACGGATATGCATGAGCTGGCGCAGATCGTCGATGCCGTGGGTGTGATCGGCATGATCGTGCGTCCAGATCACCGCATCGACATCGGCGACCTCCGCGGCGAGCAATTGCGCGCGCATGTCGGGGCTGGTGTCGACGAGGATCGTGGTGCGGTCGGTGGTGACCAGCACCGAGGCCCGGGTGCGCCGGTTGCGCGGCTCGTTCGGATCGCAGGCGCCCCAATCGTTGCCGATCCGCGGAACACCCGAGGAAGTGCCCGAGCCGAGGATGCGGATTTTCAGCATGGGCCGCGTGCGCTCCCCTTCCGCTTGCGGGAGGGGTCGGGGGAGGGCCTGTATTTTGGTGCCCGGCGCAAGGAAGCGGCCCCTCCCCTAGCCCCTCCCGCAAGCGGAAGGGGAACACATGCGGCACGCTTCACGCCAGCGTCTTGGCGAAGAGCTTGTGGAAATTCTGCCGCGTCGCCTCGGCGAGCGCTTCGGGATCTTCGCCGCGGAGCTGGGCGAGGAAGCGGCAGGTATCCGCTACGAAGGCAGGTTCGCCGGTCTTGCCCCGATGCGGCACCGGGGCGAGGAAGGGGGCGTCGGTCTCGATCAGCAACCGATCGAGCGGCAGGCGCGCGGCGGTCTCCTGCAGCTCCTTCGCGTTCTTGAAGGTCACGATCCCCGAGATCGAGATATAGAAGCCCAAGCCTAGCGCGATGTCTGCAAAGGCGCCGCTCGCAGTGAAACAGTGGATCACGCCGGGAAAGGCGCCCTTCCCCATCTCGTCGCGCAGGATCTCGGCAGTGTCCGCCTCGGCGTCTCGGGTGTGGACGATGATCGGCAGCTGGGTCTCGCGGCTCGCCGCGAGGTGCGCGCGGAAGCTGGCGCGCTGGCGGTCGCGGTCGCTGTGATCGTAATAATAATCGAGACCGCTCTCACCGATGCCGACGACGCGCGGGTGCTGCGCACGCGCGGCCAGCTTGCCGGTGTCGACGTGCGGGTGCTGGTCGGCCTCGTGCGGATGGATGCCGACGCTCGCCCAGACGTCCGCCTCGCGCTCGGCGACCGCGATGACGTCATCCCACTCGTTCTCGCGCGTCGAGATGTTGAGCATCGCCACGACGCCAGCGTCACGCGCGCGCGCCAAGACCTCGGGCTGCTGCTCGCCCAGGCCCTTGTAGATCAGGTGGCAATGGCTGTCGGCCAGTCTCACGCGTCGCTCGCTTGCAGTTCCAATCGGGGGAAGATGGGGGTCGGTGCCGCGATGCGGAAGTCCTCGTCGTCCTCCGAGGGGAGCTGGGCGAGCAGCTTGCCCGCCGAAGTCGGGATCACCGGCAGGATCGTGGTGGCGAGGCGACGGATCGCGCGGAGCAGGGTGCGCAGCACGGCGTTCATTCGTTCCGGATCGGTCTTGCGGAGTGTCCAGGGCGCCTGCGCGTCGATATATTGGTTGCAGGCGAACACGCCGGTCATCCACGCCTCGATGCCCTGGCTGAGCGCGAGATCCTCGAACGCGACGCGGAATGCCGCGCTCGCGACGTCGATCTCGGCGAGCAGCACTGAGTCAGCTTCTTCGGCCCGACCCTCGGGGACATGACCGTCGCAATTCTTGGCGATGAACGCGAGCGTGCGCTGGGCGAGGTTGCCGAAGCTGTTCGACAGGTCGGCATTGGCACGGGTGACGATCGCCTCGTCGCTGAACGTTCCGTCATTGCCGAAGCTGACGTCGCGCAGCAGGAAATAGCGCAGTGCGTCCTTGCCGTAGAGTTCGGCCAGTTCCATGGGATCGACGACGTTGCCGACCGACTTCGACATCTTCTCGCCGCGATTGAGCAGGAAGCCGTGGCCGAACACTTGGCGAGGCAAGGGCAAATTGGCCGACATCAGGAAGGCCGGCCAATAGACCGCGTGGAAGCGGACAATGTCCTTGCCGATCAGATGGATGTCGGCGGGCCAATACTTTGCGAAACGCTCGGGATCGTCGGGATAGCCCGCGCCGGTGATGTAATTGGTCAGCGCGTCGACCCAGACGTACATCACATGATCGGGCGATCCGGGCACGGGCACGCCCCAGTCGAAGCTGGTGCGGCTGACCGACAGATCGACCAGCCCGCCCTCGACGAAGCGCAATATCTCATTGCGGCGTGATTCGGGGCGGATGAAATCAGGGTTGGCGGCGTAGAAGTCGAGCAAGGGCTGCTGGTATTTCGACAGCTTGAAGAACCAGGTTTCCTCGGCGGTCCATTCGACCGGGGTGCCCTGGGGAGAGAGCTTCCCCCCTTCCCCTTCGATCAATTCCTTCTCTTCGTAGAAGGCCTCGTCGCGGACCGAGTACCAGCCCTCGTAGCGATCTAGATAGAGATCGCCGGCGTCCTGCATCGCCTGCCAGATCGCCTGGCTGGCGGCATAATGCGCGGGTTCCGAAGTGCGGATGAAGCGATCGTACGAAATATCGAGTGCATCGGCCATCTCATGGAAATAGCTAGACATTTCATCTGCGAGCGCACGCGCCTCGATGCCGCGGTCGCGCGCGGTCTTGACCATCTTGAGACCGTGCTCGTCAGTACCGGTCTGGAAGAACACGTCGCGGCCGTGCTGGCGCCGGAAGCGCGCGATCGCATCGGCGGCTATCATCTCATAGGCGTGACCGATATGCGGACGGCCATTGGGATAGTGGATCGCGGTGGAGATGTAGAAGGGATCGGCCATGCCGCGGCTTTAGGAGCGGTGTGCTTTGGGGGCAACCTGTGGCGGCGCTCAACCTCTCCGTTCGTGCTGAGCTTGTCGAAGCACTGTTCTTCTCTGGCAGGGAAGAAAGAACGGCCCTTCGACAAGCTCAGGGCGAACGGAGATAAGGGGTTATTCCCCGCACAATCGCCGCCCGCCGGCATCGCGCATTGCCGCGGCTTCGGCGCTCGACTCGCTCAGCCGCGTCACTTCCAGCCCGGTAAACGCAGCGCGGCGGGCACAGAGTTTCTTGCAGGCGTCGGGAAGCGCGCCGGGGAATTTGATCCGGTCACCATCATATTGCGCGTCGAACGTGCACCCGTCCTTGCCGAGCATAATCCGCAACGTCGTACCGCGGCGCTCGACGCTGCCGGCGCCGCTGCAGGTGATGCGGTCACCATAATCGACATAGGCGCCGATCCTATAGGCCGAGCCGGCACGGACGACGCAGATCCGGTCGGTGTCGCGGGCGTAGAGACCGGTCAGGTCGCTGTCGTCGGGATCGCGGACGAGGCCCCGCTCTATTGCCGCGCTTTCGAGGTCCTGCGGCGCCTGCGCGTTGCCGTCGCCCTTCCCGCCCGAGCAGGCGGCAAGCGCAAGCAATAGCGCCAGCGCGACCCTCATACGTCGCGGACCAAACGACCGTCCTCGATGCGGCGGAAGAAGCAGCTACGTTCGCCGGTGTGGCAGGCGGGACCGGAGGGTTCGACCTTGAGCCACAGCGCATCCTGGTCGCAATCGATCCGCGCCTCGACGACGCGGAGAACATGACCCGAGCTCTCACCCTTCTTCCACAATCGCCCGCGGCTGCGCGACCAGAAATGCGCTTCGCCGGTGGCCAGCGTCGCCGCCAGCGCCTCGGCGTTCATGTGCGCCAGCATAAGCAGTTCGCCGGTCGCGGAATCGGTCGCAACCGCGGTGATCAGCCCGGCGGGATCGTATTTGGGGTTGAGGGCGAGGCTGGTGTCGCGGTCGTTGGTCACGAAGGGGGCTTAGCGCCTCCCCTACCCTTCGTCACCCCGGCCTCGTGCCGGGGTCTGCCGGGAGCTCAGGAAGAGCTGGAGGCTCGACGCCAGCCGTCGCCGCGGAGTGGACCCGGCACAAAGCCGGGGTGACGTAAAAGGTCAATGCTCGCGGATCGCCTCGACCAGTTCGTCCTTGTCCATCTTCGAGCGACCCTCGATTCCGATGTCCTTGGCCTCGTCGTAAAGCTCGTCCTTGCTACGATCGTCGAGCCTGGTGCCCTTATGGTCGAGCGTGCCGGCTTCCTTGGCGTTGGCGATTCGGGCGGCCTTTTCCTTCGATGCGCCGTCGTCGCGAAGCTCCTCATAGAGCTTGTCATTCTTGATTTGGGGTCCGTGATCCTTGGCCATGTCTGGGCTCCTTTCGCCCTGAAAAACCACCGGAAACGCCCGTAAGTTCATTTCCTTGTGACAAACCGGCGACAAACGATGGCGAACTGCCTATATGGCGCTCGACAGTTCCAACCCCCCTGAGGGCTGATGCTTACCACGCACCCGTTCGATGACGACAAGCTGCACGAGGAGTGCGGCATTTTTGGCGTTTCCAATGCCGAGGGCGCCGCTGCGCTCGTGGCATTGGGGCTTCATGCACTCCAACACCGTGGCCAGGAGGCGGCGGGGATCACCAGCTGGGACGGCCGCGAGTTCCACACCCACCGCGCGATGGGCCATGTCGCCGGCAATTTCGACCGCGACGACGTGATTCGCGCGCTGGTCGGCAACACCGCATGCGGCCATGTCCGCTACGCCACCACCGGGGGCTCCGCGATCCGCAACGTCCAGCCGCTTTATGCCGAGCTGGCGAGCGGCGGGTTCGCGGTGGCGCATAACGGCAACATCTCCAACGCGATGCGGCTGCGGCGCGACCTCGTTCGCCGCGGGGCGATCTTCCAGTCGACCAGCGACACCGAGGTGATCATCCACCTCGTCGCAACCTCGCACTATCGGACGCTGATGGATCGCTTCATCGACGCGCTCAAGCAGGTCGAGGGCGCCTATTCGCTGATCGTGATGACTCCCGAGGGCATGATCGCCTGCCGCGATCCGCTCGGCATCCGGCCGCTGGTGATGGGCAAGCTCGACGAGACGATCGTGTTCGCCTCCGAGACGGTAGCGCTGGACGTGGTCGGTGCCGAATATGTCCGCGACGTCGAGCCGGGCGAGCTGGTGATCGTCAAGGGCGGCGAGATCAGTTCGCACAAGCCCTTCGCGCCGCAGGCCGCGCGGCCGTGCATCTTCGAATATGTCTATTTCTCGCGCCCCGATTCGATCGCCGACGATCGCAGCGTCTATTCGGTGCGCAAGGCGATCGGCGCGCAGCTCGCGATCGAGTCGCCGGTCGAGGCCGATCTGGTCGTGCCGGTGCCCGATTCGGGCGTGCCCGCGGCGATCGGCTATGCCCAGCAGAGCGGGATCCCGTTCGAGCTCGGCATCATTCGCTCGCATTATGTCGGCCGCACCTTCATTCAGCCGGGGGACAAGGTGCGACACCTTGGCGTCAAGCTGAAGCACAACGCCAATCGCGAGCTGATCAAGGGCAAGCGCATCGTGCTGATCGACGATTCGATCGTGCGCGGGACGACGAGCCTCAAGATCGTCCAGATGATGCACGAGGCGGGCGCCGCCGAAGTGCATATGCGCATCGCCAGCCCGCCGACACGGCATTCGTGCTTCTACGGCGTCGATACGCCCGAGCGCGCCAAACTGCTCGCAGCGAAGCTCGATGTCGGCGGGATGACCGACTTCATCCATGCCGACAGCCTGGCCTTCGTCAGCATCGACGGGCTCTACAAGGCGCTTGGCGAGGCGCGCCGCGCCGATATCCACCCGAAATATTGCGATGCCTGCTTCACCGGCGATTATCCGACCACGCTCACCGACCAGGATGAGCTTGCGCCGGTCGACCAATTCGCCTTGCTCGAAGAGCGGGTGGGCTGAGGATCGCAGACCACCCCCTCCCCGTTCGTGCTGAGCTTGTCGAAGCACCGTTCTTCTCTATGAGCGCTGGACTCAAGAAGAACGGCCCTTCGACAAGCTCAGGGCGAACGGAAGTGGGTAGATGACCGACAAGCCTCTCCAAGACAGAATCGCGCTCGTCACCGGCGCCAGCCGCGGGATCGGCGCCGCCACCGCCAAGGCGCTCGGCGCTGCCGGGGCGCATGTCGTGCTGACCGCGCGCACCGCCGGCGGGCTCGAGGAAGTCGAGGAGGCGATCCATGCGAGCGGCGGATCGGCGACGATCGCGCCGATGGACCTGACCGAGAATGAAAGCGTGTCGCGGCTCGCCGCGGCAGTGGCCGAGCGCTGGCCGGCGCTCGACCTGCTCGTGCTCAACGCCGCTTCGCTGGGGAGCCTCAGCGCCCTCCCCGCGATCGATTTCAAAGAGTTCGCCAAGGTACTGACCCTCAACGTCACCGCGCAGGCGGCGATGCTGGCGGCGTTCGATCGCTCGCTCAGGGCGGCCAAGCAGGCGCGGGTGCTCGGCATCACGTCAAGCGTCGGGCGGACGCCGCGCGCTTATTGGGGGACCTATGGCGCGTCCAAGGCGGCATTCGAGAATTTGCTGCTGAGCTATGGCGAGGAAGTTCGCCACGTCAGCGGAGTGCGTGTGGGCCTTCTCGACCCCGGCGCGACGCGGACCAAGATGCGTGCGCGCGCCTTCCCGGGCGAGAATGCCGAGACGGTGAAGGCACCCGAGGTGGTGGCCGAGCGGATCCTGGCGCTGGCGGTCAACGGCTTCGAGACCGGGCATTTCGAGCGGGTGGAATAAGGCTCCAACCGCTGCGAATGATCGCTCCCCCTCCATTGCGGGAGAGGGACTTATTTGGCCGCAGCCGCGAACAGCTTGTCGTAAAACGCCATGCGCGCCTGGGTGTAAGCCGGGTCGGTCGCCTTTTCGGCGGCCGCGGACACCGCGATCACTGTCCGCGTCTTGGGATCGATGCGGATCGCCTGGCCGAAAATCCCCTGCGCGCCGTAGCGGCCCTCGGGATAGGTCCACCATTGATAGCCATAAGCGAAGCCTGACCCTGGGCGGCCGACATCGGCATGGCCGCGGGTCGCTTCGGCGAACCAGTTCGCGGGCACGACGCCCTTGCCACCCTCAAGCGCGAGTTGGCCCATTCGCGCATAATCTCGCAAGGACACCGACAGGCAGCAGCCGCTGACCTCGTGCCCTGAGGGATCGATCATCCAGAAGGCGTCCTGCTCCATTCCGTAGGGTCGCCAGACCTTCTCGCTGAGATAGTCGGCGAGCGGTTTCTTGGTCGCGCGCATCACCAGCACGCCGATCAGGTTGGTCTCGCCGGTCTTGTAGACCCACTTGCTCCCCGGCGCGGTCTCGCGCGGAAGCTTCTTCATGTAATAGACCGTCGGATCCTCGCCCGCCGGCACCGCCTCGAGAAACATCCGCGCGACGTCCGACTTGGCGTCGGTATAATCCTCGTTCCAGCGCACGCCTGAGGTCATCGTGAGCAATTGCGCGATGGTGACGCCGTCATAGCCGCTGCCGGTCAGTTCGGGGATGTATTTGGTCACCGGCTCGCCGACCGACTTGATGTAGCCGTCCTTGATCGCCGCACCGACCAGGGTCGACGTGAACGACTTGGCGACCGAGAAGCTGGTCCAGCGCCCCTCCTTGCCGTAGCCGCGCGCGTAGCGTTCGAGGCGAATCTTGCCGTCCTGGATGACGATCAGCCCCGAAATGTTCTGCGCCGCGATAAAGGCGTCGAGTTCGGCGTCGGAGAACGGCAGCAGCTTGCCCACCGGCAGCGCGCGGACCTTGCCGCCGGCCTTGACGACATGGCCCGGGAAGATCGCTTCCATGTGCGGGAAATTGGCGTCGCGCTGCTTCTGGCTCCAGAACAGCACTTCGGCGCCGACCTTGCGGAGCCCGCTCGTATCCTGCGGAGCGGTCTGCGCCGTCGCGGCGGTCGTCATCAGCGCGAGCGCGCCCGCGAGCACCCAGCTCTTCATCACCCCTCCTTGACCAAGGTCACCTGCACGACGTCGATGCCGCCGCCGCGAAAGCCGCCCTCGCAATATTTGAGATAATAGCGCCACAAGGCGACGAAGCGCGCGTCGAATTGCGCTGGCAGCGCCCGCGCGCCGGCCGCGGCATCGAAATTCTCGCGCCATCGCTTGAGCGTCTCGGCATAATCGAGCCCGAACCGCGCCTCGTCGCGCCAGTCCAGCCCATGGTTGGCGGCAAGACGGCGGAATTCGCTGGCGCGGATCAGCATCCCGCCGGGGAAGATGTAACGCTGGATGAAATCGACATTGTTGGCATAGCCCTCGAACAGCGCGTCGTCGAAGGTAATGATCTGCAGCGCGGCGCGACCGCCGGGCCTGAGCACGCGCGCGATCGCGGCGAGATAGGCCGGCCAATATTGCCGGCCCACCGCCTCGGCCATCTCGATGCTGACCACGGCGTCGTAGCGGCCGGTGACGTCACGATAATCAGTGAGCGCGAAGCTGGCGCCATCGAGCCCCGCGGTGCGCGCCTCGGCCCAGGCCTTCTGCTCGGTCGACAAGGTGATGCCGTGGACCCGCCGGCCTGCACGCGCAGCGAGCTCGGCGAACGAGCCCCAGCCGCAGCCGATTTCCAGAATGGCGTCACCCTTCGCGGTCGCTGTGCGCTCTAGCATCGCCTGGAGCTTGGCCTGCTGCGCTGCCTCGAGCGACTGGCCCGGCGCGGAGAATCGCGCGCTCGAATAGGTCATGCCCGCGTCGAGCCAGTGGCGATAGAAGTCGTTGCCGAGATCGTAGTGGAACTGGATGTTGCGACGCGAACCGTCGCGGTGATTGCGTCGCGCCCAATGCCAGAAGCGCTTGGCGAGCCGCCACGGACCGGTGGCGCGCGCGGGACTTGCCAGGCCGGCGCGGTTGCGGCTGAACAAGGCGAAGAGCTGGACCGGATCGGGGCTCGCCCACTCCCCCGCCGCCCACGCCTCGTACCAGCCGCTCGACCCTTCGAGCGCCAGCCGCAGCAAGGCGCGCCAGCTGCGCAGGTCGACCACTGCTGCGGGACCATCTGCCCGCCCCCCGAGCAACCGCGCGCGGCCGTTGGGCAGCAGCAATTCGAGGCTGCCCTCGGCAATCCCGCGATCGAGCCGGTCGAGCAGCCGGTGGAAGATCGGCGCAAATACGCCCAAAATGCCACCGCTGCGTCGTTCCTGGTGGGTGCGACTCTGTTCTCGCGTTGGCGCGTTCATCACGCCTTCATGCACGCAGGACGTGCAGGAGCAAGTGGTTGAAGCCAGAAAAGCTGCCTTCTGCTGAGGACGAGGAAAACGACCTCAGATTACATGCGGCGCCTTGTCGACCATCCAGGTCTGGCCCTTGGCGACGAGCTTTTGGAGGTCGGCCACCTTGCCCTCGGCCGCGGCCTTGTTCTGCGCGACCACGGCGCTTTCGAAGGTCGGCGCGGGATCGTCGTAGAGGACGCCGAGCGCCATCGGGAACGGTCCGAACGGCATCTCGACGAGCATGTGCGCGATCGCGCGGTTGGTGACATTGTGGACGATCACCCCGGCAGCTTCCCAGTCGTCCTCGACCACGTCGACCACCTTCAGCGTCAGCGCCTCGCGATCGAGGCTGATCCCCTGGGTGCCGCCGGCGAACAGCATCGGCTTGCCATGCTCGACCCAGAGCTGGCCCAGCGCGGCGTTGGGCTTGGCGGTGAACGGCTCGAACACGTCGTCATTATAGACGATGCAGTTCTGGAAAATCTCGACGAATGCCGCACCCTGGTGCGCGTGCGCCGCCTTCAGAACCGATGGCAGGTTCTTGTGCACGTCGATCCCGCGCGCGACGAAGCGCCCGCCCGAGCCGAGCGCGAAGGCGCAGGGCTTGGCCGGGTGGTCGACCGAGCCGAACGGCGTGGAGGGCGAGCGCGTCCCCTCGCGCGAGGTCGGCGAATATTGGCCCTTGGTCAGGCCGTAGATCTCGTTGTTGAACAGCAGGACCTGACAGTTCAGATTCCGTCTCAACAGATGCATCGTGTGGTTGCCGCCGATCGACAGCGCATCGCCGTCACCGGTGATGATCCACACGTCCAGATCCGGGTTGGCGAGCTTGACCCCGGTCGCCACCGCAGGCGCGCGGCCGTGGATGGTATGGAAGCCATAGGTCTCCATATAATAAGGGAAGCGCGACGAGCAGCCGATGCCGCTGACGAAGACGGTGTTCTCGGGTTTGCCGCCGATCTCGGGCATCGTGCGCTGCACTGCCTTGAGGATCGCATAATCGCCGCAGCCGGGGCACCAGCGCACCTCCTGGTCGGTCTCCCAATCCTTGGGGGTGCTCGGCTTGATCGGCGTGATCTCGTTCATCGCGCGCTTCCTGCAAAGCCCTCTCTCAGTGGGAGAGGGAGATCATGGATTCACTGCCTCCGGGCTCGGCAGCTGCGTATCGTCGGGGGCCAGCTCCTCCGCGCGATCGCTGCTCAGGTGCCGCGCGATTGCCGCTTCGATCTCGGAAATGGTGAAGGGCTGGCCTGACACCTTGTTGAGCGGCACGGCGTCGACGAGATATTGGTCGCGCAGCACCGTCTTGAGCTGACCGGTGTTCATTTCCGGTACGAGGATATGCTCGTAACCTTTGAGCAAGCTGCCTAGATTTTTCGGAAGCGGCCAGACGTGCCGAATATGCACATGGCTGACGTCGAGCCCCTTCGCCCGCGCCCGACGCACCGCGCTGGCGATCGGACCATAGGTCGACCCCCAGCCGACCACGACGAGCTTGCCGCCTTCCCCGCCTTGTTCGATCGCCTGGTCTGGTACGTCGATTCCGAGAACCTTGTCGCGGCGGAGGTCGGTCATCGCCTGGTGGTTCGACGGGGAGTAATCGATATTGCCGGTGCCCTGCGCCTTCTCGATCCCGCCGATGCGATGGAGCAGCCCCGGCGTGCCCGGCTTGACCCAGGGGCGCTTCAGCTTCGCGTCGCGCGCATAAGGCTGAAACTTCTGGCCCTCGGCCGGCGGATCGGTGTGGAAGGTCACCGGGAACGGCGCATAGGCCGACATGTCCGGCACTTTCCACGGCTCGGCGGCATTGGCGATATAGCCGTCGGTAAGGATCATCACCGGAGTCATGTACTGCGTGGCGATCCGCACCGCCTCGATCGCGACGTCGAAACAGTCGGCCGCGGAGCGCGCGGCGAGCACCGGCATCGGCGCATCGCCGTTGCGGCCATAGACCGCCTGGTAGAGATCGGACTGTTCGGTCTTGGTGGGAAGCCCCGTCGAGGGTCCGCCGCGCTGCGAATTGACGATGACCAGCGGCAATTCGGTGATGATCGCGAGCCCCATCGCCTCGCCCTTGAGCGCGATCCCCGGCCCCGAGGAGGACGTTACCCCCAGCGATCCGGCATAGGCCGCGCCGAGCGCCGAGGCGATCGCCGCGATCTCGTCCTCGGCCTGGAAGGTGGTGACGCCATATTCCTTGTAGCGCGCGAGGCTGTGGAGGATCGCCGAGGCGGGCGTGATCGGATAGCCGCCGAAGAACATCGGCAGCCCGGCGAGCTGCGCGCCGACGACCAGCCCCATCGAGATCGAATCCGCGCCCGTCACGGTGCGATACAGCCCCGGCTCGGAGGGCGCCGCAGCGACTTGGCGCTGGGCGATTCCCATCGCACCCAGTTCGGCGGTCTCGCCATAGGCATGGCCGGCGTTGAGCGCGGCGATATTGGCCTCGGCGAGGTTGGGCGCCTTGGCGAACTTGGCGGCCAGCCACTCGACCAGCGGCGCGCGGTCGCGGTCGAACATCCATAGCGCTAGGCCCAGCGTCCACATGTTCTTGCAGCGCAGCGCTTCCTTGTTGCCGAGCCCGAACGGCTTGACCGCCTCGATCGTCAGCGCCGAGATGTCGAGCTTGAGCAATTGCCATGGGTCGAGGCTGCCGTCGGCGAGCGGATTGGCGGCGTACTTGGCCTTGTCGAGGTTGCGCTGGCCGAACTCGCCCGTGTCGGCGATGATCAGCCCGCCGGGCTTGAGCGCGCCGACATTGACCTTGAGCGCCGCAGGATTCATCGCGACGAGCACGTCGGGCTGGTCGCCGGCCGTATCGATTTGGGCCGAGCCGAAATTGATCTGGAAGGCCGAGACGCCGAACAAGGTGCCCTGCGGCGCGCGGATCTCGGCGGGAAAATCGGGGAAGGTGGCGAGGTCGTTGCCGGCAAGCGCGGTCGACAGCGTGAACTGCCCTCCCGTGAGCTGCATCCCGTCGCCCGAATCGCCGGCGAAGCGGACCACGATCGCCTCGGGCGCAGGATGCGCCTGCGCCTCTTGCGGCGTCAGCTGATGCACGGCGCTGGCCATCCGATCTCCTGCGGTATTTATCGTTGCAAATGCTGTACGCCCGACTTGCACTACCGCCAAAGTAGAAAATGCGCTCAGCCCTGTACCGCTTAGGTAGCGAATCCTGATCCGAGCGCGAAAATCGACGCGACGTGACGCTGCGAGACTTCGAGCGCGTCTATGCCGTAACCGCCGCCGAGCGCGCTGGCGAAGGGGATACGGCGCTCCGCGAAGGTCCGCGCGATCCAGCGGTCGCGGTCGATGAGCCCCTGATAGCTGAGACCCAGTCGGCCGAGCCGGTCGCCCGCGAGCGGATCGACCCCGGCCTGATAGAGGATCAGGTCGGGCGCGAAATCGTCGAGCAGCGGAACCAGCGTCGTGGCGAGCGTGTCGAGATATTCCACGTCGCCGGTGCCGTCGGCGAGCGCCACGTCGAGGGTCGAACGCGCCTTGCGCACCGGAAAGTTCTTCTCGGCATGAATCGAATAGGTCGCGATATCGTTCCGGCCCGCGGTGAGCGCGGCGGTGCCGTCGCCTTGGTGGACGTCGCAATCGACGACCAGCACGCGCCGCCCTTCCTCGGCGAGCCGTACCGCAGCGAGTGCGAGATCGTTGAACACGCAGAACCCCGCCCCTGTGTCGGCGAGCGCATGATGGCTGCCCCCGGCAGTGTTGGCGGCATAGCCGTGCGTCAGCGCGAGCCGTGCGGCGAGATAGGTCCCGCCGGGCACGACCTGCGCACGCAATGCGACTTCCGGAGTGACGGGAAAGCCGATCCGCCGTTCCTTCGCCGGCGGCACTCGCGCCTCGAGCACTTCGGCGACATAATCGGGATCGTGCACCGCCTCGAGCCAGTCGCGCGGCATCGCCTCGGGCAGGTGCCAGGCGAAAGCCTCGCCCTCGGCACGCAGCAGGCCGCGCACCAGCCCGTTCTTGTTCCACTGATATTGGCTCCGCTTCGGCGCGGGCCCGACGTAAGCGGGGTGGTGGACGACGTGGATCATGGCGTTCCACATAGCCGCTCCCCTCCAGCGCCCCTACCCCCTCCCTCAAGGGAGGAGAAAGTGTATGGAGTACCTATGACCGACACCGCCTCCCTCCCTTATCGTCCCTGCGCCGGCGTGATGCTGGTCAATCGCGAGGGGCGCGTGTTCGTCGGGCAGCGACTCGATTCGACGCTTGAGGCATGGCAGATGCCGCAGGGGGGGATCGATCCCGGCGAGGATCCGCTCGAAGCCGCCTGGCGCGAATTGTGGGAAGAGACTGGGGTCGAGCGCGATCATGCCGAGCTCATCGCCACCGCGCCCGACGAGCTCAGCTACGACCTGCCCGAGGACCTGATCGGCAAGGTATGGAAGGGCAAATGGCGCGGTCAGCGCCAGCGCTGGTTCCTGTTCCGCTTCCTCGGCGAGGACCATGACGTCAACATCGCCACCGCCGAGCCCGAGTTCCGTGCCTGGCGCTGGGCCGAGCCGGCCGACCTCCCCGACATCATCGTGCCGTTCAAACGCGAGCTTTACGCGCAACTTCTCGGAATCTTCGCCGAGCCGCTCGACTCGCTTCGTCGGGCGTAACGATCGGCCCGTCGCGTGGCGCCCTTTTGATGCCCTATTAATATGACTAGGGATTCGGCCATGCGCGCCCTGCTCCTCGCCTTGCCGCTGCTGCTGGCCAACACTGCAGCCGAAGACCCTCAAATTCCGGCAACGATCAAGTCGATGCTCGATGCCGCGATGCAGTCGGGCAGCGAGGGCGACGTCGCGGTGATCGTCAAATATGCGCGCTCTGCCGATCCGGCGAGCGCCGACCTGGTGGTCAAGACCGCGACCGACTGGCGCAACGACCGGGTCGCCAAGGCCAATCGCAAGATCCGCGAAGCCGATTTCTTCGATCTGGTGAAGGGACGCGCCGAGCTGGGCGGCTATGTCAGCACCGGCAACACCGAGAATGTCGGGCTCACCGCCGCGGTCGAGATCAAGCGCGAGGGGCTCGAGTGGCGCCACAAATTGCGTCTCCAGGCCGACTATCAGGAAAGCCTGAGCGTCGTGACGCGCGAGCGCTATCTCGCCGCCTACGAGCCCAATTGGAAGTTCGACGACCGCGCTTACATGTATGGCGCCGCGCAATATGAGAGCGACCGCTTTTCCGGCTTCTACGATCGCGTCTCGCTATCGACCGGCGCGGGCTACAGCGCGATCAAGTCGCCGGCGGTCAAGCTCGATGTCGAGCTCGGCCCGGCCTATCGACTGACGCGCTTCATCGACGACAAGCGCGAGAGCAACCTCGCCGCGCGCGGCAGCATGGACTTCGGCTGGAAGCTCTCACGCGGCATCTCGGTGACGCAGAATGCCTCGGCCTATCTACAGGACGCGAACAGCACGGTGTCGAGCCGCTCGGCGCTGCTCGCCAAGCTGTTCGGGCCGCTCTCGGCGCAATTCTCCTACACGCTGCAATATGAAAGCACCCCGCCAGTGGGCCGCCAGACCACCGACACGACCAGCCGGGCGGCATTGGTAGTGGATTTCTGAATATCGGCTCCCACGAGGGCCATGCCCTTGCGGCATGAGGCTCCCGCACGCGCCGGGATGACGGCAATAATATTTCAGGCTACCAGCCGTGCATGGGCGGGCTCTCCAGCATCGAACAGGCAGCCGTCGCGCAGGTCGGCGACGCGCCGATGCTCGCGCGCACCGAGGCCTGGACTGCGATCAACAGCGGCACGCGCAATGTCGCCGGACTCGCGACTCTGGCCGGCGCGCTCGCCGACGCTTTCTCGGTGCTTCCGGGACACCTCGCGCTCGTTGATCCGGCGCCGGCGGAGAGCGTCACCCCGGATGGCCGCGTCGAGGCAATCGATCATGGCCGCCATCTCCATCTCGCGGTCCGCCCCGAGGCGCCGGTGCAGATGCTGTTCACCGGGCATATGGACACGGTATTCGGCGCCGACCATACCTTCCAGGCCGGGCGCTGGCTCGACGACGGCCGCCTGAACGCGCCCGGCGCCGCCGACATGAAGGGCGGGCTCGCGCTGATGCTCGCCGCGCTCGAAGCGGTAGAGGCGAGTCCGCTCGCCGGCCGGCTCGGCTATGAAGTGGTGATCAATTCGGACGAAGAGACCGGCAGCTTCGCCTCGCGCGCGCTGATCGAGGGCGCCGCGCGCGGTAAGGTCGCGGCCCTGACCTACGAGCCCGCGCTGCCCGACGGCACCCTTGCCGGTGCACGCGGCGGCACCGGCAATTTCTCGCTCGTCGTCCACGGCCGCAGCGCGCATGCCGGACGCAATCCCGAGGACGGCCGCAACGCGCTGGTCGCCGCGGCGGCGCTGGCGGTGCGGCTCGCCGAGGCACGGGCGCCCGGGCTTGCGGTCAATCCCGCGCGGATCGACGGCGGCGGCCCCAACAACGTCGTTCCCGACCTAGCGATCCTGCGCGTCAATTTCCGCCCGCGGGATGAATGGAGCATCTCGCTCGCCAAAGCGGCGATCGAAAAGGCGGCTAATGACGTCATGGCGTCGCACGAGGTGCGGATCGAGGTCCATGGCAGCTTCAATCGGCCGCCCAAACCGCTCGATCCCGGCGCCGAACGCCTGTTCGAACTGGTCCGCGACGCCGGCAGCGATCTCGGCATTCCGGTGGCGTGGAAGGCGACCGGCGGCGTATGCGACGGCAACAACATCGCCGCCTGCGGCGTACCGGTGGTCGACACGATGGGCGCCCGCGGCGGCGCGATACATTCAGCGGAGGAATTTCTGATCCCCGAGAGCCTGCCCGAGCGCGCCGCATTGTCGGCGCTGACCATCCTGCGCATCGCCGAGCGCGGCCGGCCATGACCTTCCGCATCCGCGCCGCGCGCGACGAGGACCTCCAGCCGCTCTACGAGATGGCCAAGCTGACCGGCGGGGGCTTCACCAACCTGCCCCCCGAGAAAGACGCGTTGCGCGCCAAGCTCGTCCGCAGCCACAGCGCCTTCGCCCGCGCCGAGGACGGGCTGTTCGACGATTTGTTCGTGCTGGTGCTCGAGAATGTCGAGACCGGCGAGGTGCGCGGCACCTGCCAGATCTTTACCCATGTCGGTCAGCATTGGCCCTTCTACAGCTATCGGCTCGGCACGGTGACCAAGCACAGCCAGGAGCTCAACCGAACTTTTCGCGCTGAAATCCTGAGCTTGGTCAACGATCTTGAGGGTTCGAGCGAAGTCGGCGGGCTCTTTCTGCATCCCGGCGAGCGCGCCGGGGGCCTCGGCATGCTGCTCGCGCGTAGCCGTTATCTGTTCATCGCCCGCCACCGCGCGCGCTTCGCCGAGCGCATTCTCGCCGAGTTGCGCGGTGTGATCGACGAGGCGGGCGGCTCGCCCTTTTGGGACGGTGTCGCCGGGCGCTTTTTCGGGATGAACTTCCAGCAGGCCGACGAATTCAACGCCACCCATGGCAACCAGTTCATCGCCGACCTGATGCCCAAGCACCCGATCTATACCGCGATGCTCCAGGAGAGTGCGCGCTCGGTGATCGGGCTGCCCCACCCCTCGGGCCGCGCGGCGATGCGGATGCTTGAGAGCGAGGGCTTCGCGTTCGAGAATTATGTCGACATCTTCGACGGTGGCCCGACGATGACCGCGCGCACCGACAATGTCCGCACGATCCGGGAGGCCAAGTCTGCGACGGTCACGGCGATCGGCGAGGGCGGCGCGCCAGCGATGCTCGCGACCGGCCGGCTCGCCGATTTCCGCGTGGCGTATGGGCGCATTGAGGCAGGTGACGCGGGCGTGGCGATCGACGCCACCTGCGCTAGCGCGCTCGGCATCGTCGCTGGCGACGAGGTGCTCCATGTCGCGCGATGAACTTCTAAAGCCCCTCCCCTTCAGGGGAGGGGTAGGGGG
>NZ_JBYSXG010000026.1:0-57215 GCF_058782005.1 Sphingomonas sp. FW306-1B-B10E | reverse complement strand
CCCCTGACCCCTCCCTGGCAGGGAGGGGAATATCGGTGATTTGATCGTTGCGTCTGTTACAACCCAGCGATACATTCCGATAACACACCTGATACGGGGGAATTATCGGATGAAGATCAAGGCTTTGGCGCGTCTGGCAGCAGGCGTCGCGCTCGTCGTGGCGACGGCGCCTGGGTTCACTCAGTCGACCGCGAACGGCCCGCGCTACGGTGCCTTCGGCGTCGACCTCACTGCCCAGAAGACCGGGGTCAAGCCGGGCGACGACTTCTGGACCTTCGCCAATGGCGGCTGGAACGAGCGCACCGAGATCGCGGCGGATCGCGCCTCGGCCGGCTTCGGCACCCAGCTCTCGATCGAAGCCGAGGCGAACGTCCGCGCGATCCTCGACGACATGGCGAAGAACCCCAAGGCCTATGGCGCCTCGGGCCGCCAGGTCGGCGATTTCTATGCCAGCTGGATGGATCAAGCGGGGATCGAGGCGCGCGGGACTGCGCCGCTCAAGCCGTATCTCGGGCGAATCGCGGCGGTGAAGGACCTCGCCGCGCTGCAAGTCCTGTTCGCTACGCCCGGCTATGCCGCGCCGGTCGAGCTCGGCGTGATCCCCGACCTCGCCGATCCGACGCGCTACACCGCGGTGGCAGGCCAGGGCGATCTCGGCATGCCGCGCGATTACTATCTGCTCGACGGCGAGAAGTATGTCGCCTTCCGCACTGCCTACCGCGCCTATGTCCAGAAGATCCAGGAACTCGCCGGCATTCCCGATGCCAGCGCCAAGGCCGATGCGATCGTCGCGCTCGAGACCGTGATCGCCAAGCAGCAATGGTCGCCCGAGCAGAGCCGTGACATCGCGAAATTGAACGATCCGCAGCCGCTCGCTGGGCTCGAGGCCAAGGCGCCCGAATTCGACTGGGCGCTGATGCTCAAGACCGCCGGTCTCGATTCCTCGCCGACGGTGTTGATGACGCAGAACACCGCGATCTCCGCGATCGGCAAGACCCTGGTCGCGACGCCGCTCCAGACGTGGAAGGATTATCTCGCCTACCGCTTCGTCAGCGATCACGCGCAGTATCTGCCCAAGGCGTTCGACGACACGCGCTTCGGCTTCTATTCGACCACGCTCAACGGCGTGCAGGTGCAGCGTGACCGCTGGAAGCGCGGCGTCCAGCTCACCAACGGCGCCTTGGGCGAGGCGGTCGGCGCGATCTATGTGGCGAAGTATTTCCCGCCCGCCGCCAAGGCACAGATGGGCGAGCTGATCGAGAATCTGCGCGCCGCCTATCAGGAGCGGATCGCCGGCTCGACCTGGATGGACGATGCCACCCGCAAGGCGGCCCTCGCCAAGCTCGCCGCGTTCGAGCCGCGCATCGGCCATCCCGACAAGTACATCGATTATGCGCCGTTCAAGGTGCAGCGCGGCGACGTGCTCGGCAACGCGATCCGCTCGGGCGAGTTCCAGCACCAGCTCGAGCTGCAGCGCTTCCCCAAGCCGGTCGATCGCACCCTGTGGAACATGACGCCCCAGACGGTGAACGCCTATTACAATCCGCTGGCCAACCAGATCACCTTCCCCGCCGCGATCCTTCAGCCGCCCTTCTTCGATCCCAAGGCCGACGCGGCGGTCAATTATGGCGCGATCGGCGCGATCATCGGCCACGAAATGGGCCATGGGTTCGACGATCAGGGCAGCCAGTTCGGGCCCAGCGGCAAGTTCGAGAATTGGTGGACCGACGCCGCCAAGAAGGGCTTCAAGGAGCGCACCGCCGCGCTCTCGACTCAGTACAACGCCTATGAGCCGATCCCCGGCACCAAGATCAAAGGCGATCTGACCCTGGGCGAGAATATCGGCGATCTCGGCGGAGTCGAGGCGGCCTATGCTGCCTACCAGAAATACCAGGCCAAGCATGGCAAGGCTCCGGTGATCGGTGGGCTGACCGGCGACCAGCGCTTCTTCCTCGCTTATGCCCAGGCATGGCAGACCAAGGTGCGCGAAGGCGCGCAGCGCCAGCAATTGCTCACCGATCCGCACTCGCCGGCGATGTTCCGAGTCAACGGCATCGTCCGCAATGTCGACGCCTGGTACAAGGCGTTCGACGTCAAGCCGGGCGACGCGCTCTACCTCGCGCCCGCGCAGCGCGTGCACATCTGGTAAGCACTGATCCCTGGCGAAACACGATCGCCCCGGCAGCAATGCCGGGGCGATTTGTTTGTGCGGTTGCAATTCGTGCAACTTGCCCTCGGGAACATTGCATTTGCGGGAAATGCACGCGCGACCCAAATGCGTTCTATGCTGCATTGCAGCACTATCGTTCCAAGGATTTTTCCGATGTTCTCTCTGATCGCGCTCTTCGTCGCGCGGCGCCGCAACGCCGCCTGAAGCACTCGCAGCTTTTTGCGAAGGAAAAAGGGGAGCGGCGACGCTCCCCTTTTTCGTATTGAGCTTGATCGCAATAATTGGGAACGGGAGCTAACCCGCGCCGGTCCTCGGAAAATGCGGAACGTCCGGGTTCGAGCGGATCCACGACAGCCGCTCGCCGGTCCAGATCTCCTTCGCCGGGGGGAACAGCTCGGGATCGTCGAGCGTCGCGGTGGTGACGTCGAACAGCCCGGGCCGGCTGGCGCGCCGATAGGTGAGGGTGCTGCCGCATTGCGCGCAGAATCCCCATTCGACGCCCGGCGAGGTCTCGTGTACCGCCAGCTCGCCCGAGACGATCGCCACCCGGTCTTCGGGGAAGATCGCCCAGGCGAGTGTCGGCGCGCCGGTCATGCGGCGGCAATCGCTGCAATGGCAGTGCGACGTTGCCGCGGGCGTGCCGGCGACACGGTAGCGCACCGCGCCGCAGCGGCAGCCGCCCTCGGCGACGGGGCTATTGGACGCCATGCATCCACTTCTTGAGCGGCCAGCTGAGCAGCAGCAGGAGTACGCCCAGCCCGATCGCCCAATAGGAGATCAAGGTGAACACGTGGACATAGGTGTCGAGGCTGACCTTCAGGTTGGTCACCTGTCCGCCGACGGTATCGACGCTGGCGATCTGCGCGATCATTCCGGCAAAATATTGCGCGACCGAGATCGACAGGAACCACACGCCCATCATCAGCCCGACGACGCGGGCGATCGACAGCTTGGTGACCATCGAGAGCCCGACCGGCGAGATGCACAATTCGGCGAAGCTATGAACGAAATAGAGCCCGGCGAGCCACCAGACCGACACGCGGAACCCGGCATCGGCGAAATTCGAGCCCCAGACGAGCAACAGGAACCCCGCCGCGACGCCGATCAAGGCGATGCCGAACTTGACCGGGATCGACGGCTCGACTCCGCGCCGGGCGAGGCCGGTCCACATCACGCTCATGAACGGCGCGAGCAATACGATGAATGCGGCGTTGAAGAACTGGGTCTGGCCCGCGGTGATGCTGAACAGCCCGAACACCGACAGGTCGGTGTTGCGGTCGGCGAACAGGGTCAGCGACGAGCCGGCCTGCTCGAACAAGGTCCAGAAAACCACGTTGAACACGATGAGGATCATCGCGGCGAGCATCATCTGGAATTCCTGGCGGCTGCCCGCGACGAACGACCAGATCAGGATGCCGGGGACCGAGAGCAGGAAGGTGCCGAACAGGAACTTGCCCATCAGCGGCAGCGACGCGATGTAGCCGATGATCCCCGATCCGGCCGCCGGCTCCACCGAGTTCATCAGGTTGACGTAGAGGAAATAGAAAACGGGCACGATCAGCAGCGCGCCAGCATAGATGAACCATTGCTGCCGCTCGACCTCGGGCCGCGCAGGCGGCTCGCCATAGCCGTTGAGCGTGTTGCCGTTGAATTGGATCAGCGCCCAGGAGATCATCATGCCGATTGCCGCGAGGCCGAAGCCCGCCCACCAGTCGAACGCCACTGCGAGCCACGGGCAGAGCAATTGCGAGAAGAGCGAGCCGATATTGATCCCCATGTAGAAGATCGTGAAGCCGGCGTCGCGGCGGCGGTCGTCGGGCTCGTAGAGCTCGCCGACCATCGTCGAGATATTGGGTTTGAAGAAGCCGTTGCCGGTCGACACCATCGACAGGCCGATCAGCATCACCATCACGTAGAAGGGACTGCGATCGGCATCGGATTCGAAGCTTCCCTTGGCGACCTTGCGCACCGATGCGCCGTTCTCGAGCAGGTCGACGGTACCGTCGTCATTGCCCTTGATCTCGAGCTTGCGGGCGCCGTCGACGACGTAGCGGATCTCGCGGTCGCCGGCCTTTTCGATCGATACTTCGTAGCGCTGCCCGTCGACCGTGGCGTGCGGCTTGGCGGTCGGGCCGCCGAAGCACAGGATCAGATAGCCCAGCGACATCACGATCGCGCCGAACTTGACCGCCCGCTTCGAGCCGAGGAACTGGTCTGCGAGATAGCCGCCGACGAGCGGGGTCAGATAGACAAGTGCGGTGAAGCCGCCATAGATGCCCGTCGCCTGGCGGTCGCCGAACATGAAGTGCTGGGTTAGATAAAGCGTCAGCAGCGCCCGCATGCCGTAGAAGCCGAAGCGCTCCCACATTTCGGTGCTGAACATTCGCGCGAGCTGGCGCGGGTGGCCGAACCACGTCTTCTCCGCGGCGGGATTGACGTGGCTGATATCGGGTTCGGCCGGGCTGTCGGCGGTGGGGGTTTCGACCATGCGGAAAGAGTGACCTTATAGTTTGGTTTCCGGGACTTGCCCGGCGCATGGGCGGCGAGACTAGACGGAACCGCGCTTGTGTAAAGCGCAAGGGCGTCGGTGCTCCCGGCCGATGTCCGCGCGTACGCTTGCAAAATTGGATTTCGCCTGCTGGGCTCGCGGCGCCATGACTCAGCCGCTCATCCCCTCGTCGCAGCGCTTCGGACGCGCATTTGCCGCGAAAGAAAGTTGCGAGATGAATCGCATTTCGGTCAACTTAGTCAATTTAAGCGAGCGCCGTCGCGTCGGCGCGCCGCGGGGCGATCGGTCGCAATCGCGGTTGGCGCCCGTTCGATCGATGCCTAGATCGTCGGCATGACCTTCAATGACCGCACCACGCCGCTCAATCTCCTCAAGACCCGCCGCTCGGGCAAGCCGCGCGACATGGTCGCGCCGGGGCCGAGCCTCGAGCAGCTGCACGAGATGGTCGCGATCGCCGCGCGCACGCCCGATCACGGCAAGCTCGCGCCGTGGCGGTTCGTGATCGTGCCCGAAGCGGCACGGCCGGCACTGGCGCTCAAGCTGGTCGAGATCCAGCGCGCCGAGAAACCCGATTGTACGCCACGCGACGACGAGGCGGCGGCGCAGTTCGTCACCCAGGCGCCCGCTCTGGTGGTGGTGCTGTCGGCGCCGGTGATCCCGCACAAGATCCCGCTCTGGGAGCAGGAATTGTCCGCCGGGGCAGCGTGCATGAACCTTCTGCACGCGGCGCATGCCTCTGGCTTCGTCGGCAGCTGGCTGACCGGCTGGGCGGCCTATTCGGATGCGGTGCGCGACCTGTTCGGCGCGGCGCCGCAGCGGATCGCCGGCTTCGTCTTCATCGGCACGCCGGGGCGCGAACTCGAGGAGCGGCCGCGCGGCGAACTGTCCGAAGTCGTACACCAGTGGAATCCCTGACTATGGACCTGATCGCCAATTGGTGTATTAAGTCAGCATGACAGCGCTCGAGCACGAAGACTCACCCGTTTACCTCAAGCTGCGTGCCACGATTGCTGCGGCGATCTTGCGCGGCGAATATCGGGCTGGCGACCAGCTCCCCTCGGTCCGCGCGCTCGCCGCCGAGCACGGCGCCAACCCGCTCACCGTCGCCAAGGCCTATCAGAGCTTCCAGGACGACGATTATGTCGAGGTCCGCCGCGGCGTCGGCATGTTCGTGCTGCCGGGCGCAGTCGAGCGGCTCCGCATCGCCGAGCGCGAGCGTTTCCTGACCGGGCATTGGCCGCGGGTGCGCGAGCATATCGCATTGCTCGGGCTCGACGTGCGCGAATTGCTCGAGAGCGAGACGGCCTGAGGTCCTGCTTGCGATGTAGGATTTGATTTGCTGAGATCGATGCGCTGCCGGTCGGCCGCCGCTCTTTGACTCTGTCGATCTGTGCCGCAACGTAAGGTGCGTATTGAACGGGCCTGCCTGAATTCGACGCATCCCGTTCGCGCCGGAGGGTGCGCGATAGTGTGACCTTTGTGTGACCTTTCGTCCGCAGGCGGCGTGCTACGGCGGACGGTCTTATCCCAAATCTCAACCAATTCGTCACCCCGGCTTTGGGTCGGGGCCACGGTGCAACCGGGCGAAAGGCCCGAACCTCCAGCCTTTCCTTCGCGGACCGTGGACTCCGGCCAAAGGCCGGGGTGACGTCCGTAATTGTCTAACCCGCCTTGGCGCTCGGCGTGTTGACGCCCATCGACTGGAGGTACTTGCGCACATTGCGCGCCGCCTGGCGCAGGCGCTGCTCGTTCTCGACCATCGCGATGCGGACGAAGCCCTCTCCATTCTCGCCATAGCCAACGCCCGGCGCGACTGCGACCTTCGCGTGGCTGAGCAACTGCTTCGAGAATTCGAGGCTGCCGAGATGCGCGAGTGCCGGCGGCAGCGGCGCCCAGGCGAACATCGACGCGCGGGGGCTGGGGATGTCCCAGCCGGCGCGGCCGAAGCTCTCGACCAGCACGTCGCGGCGCTTGTGATAGAGCTGGCGATTCTTCTCGACGATGTCCTGCGGGCCGTTGAGCGCGGCGCAGGCGGCGGCCTGGACCGGTGTGAAGGCGCCGTAGTCGAGATACGACTTCACGCGGGTCATCGCCGCGATGAGATCCTTGTTGCCCACCGCGAAGCCGATCCGCCAGCCTGCCATCGAATAGGTCTTCGACAGCGACGTGAACTCGATCGCGACGTCCTTGGCGCCCTTGACCTGCAGGATCGAGACGGTCGGGTTGCCGTCATAATAGAGCTCGGAATAGGCCAGGTCGGAAATGATCCAGACCTTGTTCTCCTTCGCCCAGGCGACAAGCCGCTCGTAGAATGCGAGGTCGACGGTCTCCGCGGTCGGGTTCGACGGATAATTGACGACCAGGATCGAGGGGCGCGGGACGGTGAAATTCATCGCGCGCTCGAGGCTTTCGAAATAGGCCTCGTCGGGCGTGGTCGGCACCGCGCGGATCGTCGCGCCGGCGATGATGAAGCCGAAGGTGTGGATCGGATAGCTCGGGTTCGGCGCGAGGATCACGTCGCCCGGCGCGGTGATCGCGGTGGCGAGGCTGGCCAGGCCTTCCTTCGAGCCCATCGTCACCACGACTTCGGTCTCGGGATCGACATCGACGCCGAAGCGGCGGCCGTAATAATTTGCCTGGGCGCGGCGCAGCCCGGGAATGCCCTTGGATTGCGAATAGCCGTGCGCGTCGGGCTTCGATGCGACTTCGCAGAGCTTTTCGATGACATGCGCCGGCGGCGGCAGGTCGGGATTGCCCATGCCGAGATCGATGATGTCCTCGCCCGCCGCCCGCGCCGCTGCCCGCATGCCGTTGACTTCGGCGATGACATAGGGCGGCAGCCGCTTGATGCGGTAGAACTCTTCGGACATTTCCACTTCTCTCTCGGGTTTGGGCGCTGCATTGCGCCGTGAAGCGTTCCTACGCGATTCCGGCGCGTGCGGGAATGACGTCTTGGCTTGTCGGCGCTAAAGCGGCCAAAAGCGAGGCTGGAGAGGAACCTATGGCCGATACCCCGACTCCCAAGCCGAGCCTCGAGGACCTGCAGCATTGGACCTGGGTGCTGGGCAAGGCGCAGCAGATGATGCTCGAGCACGGCTTCGACATGGCCAAGCTGCCCGCCGCCGGCCCCTTCGGCGCGATGCTTGATCCGACCGCGGCGATGCGCACCGGTGCGAGCTTCTGGGCCGACACGATGCAATTGTGGCAGCGCTTCCTCGATCCGGCGCACGCCGCGCCGTTCGAGGAGACGCCCGAGCAGGCGAGGGACAAGCGCTTCAAGGCACCGCAATGGCGCGAGGAGCCGGTGTTCGACTTCCTGCGCCAGAGCTATTTTGTCATTGCCGACAATCTCTTGAAGGGCGTCGACGCGCTCGACGGAGTCGATCCCAAGCAGAAGGAGCAGATCCGCTTCGCCACCAAGGGGTTCATCGACGCGGTGAGCCCGACCAACTTTCCGGCGACCAACCCGCAGGTGCTCGAGAAAATCGTCGAGACCAAGGGCGAGAGCCTGCTCAAGGGCCTGCAGAATATGCTGTCGGACATCGCCAAGGGGCAGATGACGCAGACCGCCGAGGGCGCCTTCGAGCTCGGCCGCAACCTTGCGATGACCCCCGGCAAGGTGGTCAAGCGCACGCCGCTCTACGAGTTGATCCAATATTCGCCCACGACCGAACAGGTCACTGCGACACCGCTGATCATCTTCCCGCCCTGGATCAACCGCTTCTACATTCTCGACCTGACGCCGGAGAAGAGCTTCATCGCCTGGGCGGTGGCGCAGGGGCTTACCGTGTTCGTCGTGTCGTGGAAGTCGGCCGATGCGAGCATGAAGCATGTCGTTTGGGACGATTATGTCGAGCGCGGCCAGATCGACGCGATCGACACGGTGCGCGACCTGCTCGGCGTCGAGGGCGTGCATGCGATCGGCTATTGCGTTGCCGGCACCACGCTGGCGGCAACGCTGGCGGTGCTCGCAGCGCGCGGCGAGAGCGAGAAGGTCAAGAGCGCGACCTTCTTCACCGCGCAGGTCGATTTCAGCGAGGCCGGCGACCTGACCATGTTCGTCGACGATGATCAGCTCGGCATGATCAAGAGCCTGGGCGGCGAGGGCTTCCTCGACGGGCGCTACATGGCGATGACGTTCAACCTGCTGCGCGGCCGCGACCTGATCTGGAACTACGTCACCAACAATTACCTGATGGGGCAGGATTATGTGCCCTTCGACCTGCTCCACTGGAATTCGGACGTCACAAACCTGCCCGCGACCTGGCATCTGAGCTATCTGACCGACCTGTACCGCGACAACAAATTGGCGGTGCCGAACCTGATGTCGATCGGGGGCACGCCGATCGATCTCGGCAAGGTGACGACGCCGACCTATGTCCAGGCCGGCCGCGAGGATCATATCGCGCCTGCAGCGAGCGTGTGGAAGATCACGCACCACTTCAAGGGGCCGCTCAAGTTCGTGCTGGCCGGCTCGGGGCACATTGCCGGCGTGGTCAATCCGCCCGCGGCGGGGAAGTACCAATATTGGGTCAATGACCAGAAGGTCGAGACGCTCGCCGAGTTCATCGCAGGCGCGAAGGAAACCAAGGGGAGCTGGTGGCCCGATTGGGCGGCATGGATCGAGGAGATCGATGCCGCCAAAGTGGATGCAAAAGGCGCACGTGTCCCAGGCGGGGGCAAGCTCGAAGCGCTCGAAGACGCTCCGGGGAGCTACGTTCGGGCGCGCTGAAATGCTCGTTCCGTAGCGTAAATGACTTTTTGTGCAGTGCACAAAAGTTCGCTTGCAATGCGCGCAACGGTCCCTTATATGCTGCGTTGCAGCAATAGTCAGGGAACCGTGTCACATGGCCACCAAGGGACCGAAAGCGTCGGCACAGCCGATCGCTCCGAAGCCTGCGGCGCGCGCCAGCAAGCCGGCCGCGCCCAAGGCTGGCGCTGCCGCAGCCAAGATCGAGAAGAAAACCGCGCCCGTCGTCATCGAAGCAGCCGCTCCGGTGAACGCGTCGGGACCGGCTCCGATCGTGGAAGTCGCGTCGCAGGAAGCAGTCGAAATCGTTCAACCCGCAGCAGAGCAGGCCCAAGCCGCCGTCGCGGAAACCGTCAACGTCGCCGAGGCCGTCGCCGAGACCGCCGCGGATGCAACCGTCAAGGAAACCACCACCATGGCTACCAATTTCGAGAACACCACCACTGCCAACGTCAACAAGGCCCAGGCCCTGTTCGGCGAGTGGAACGACCGCACCAAGACCGCCGTCGAGAAGTCGACCAAGCTGGTCGAAGAGGCCAACGAGTTCGCCAAGGGCAACCTCGAAGCCGTCGTCGAGTCGGGCCGTATTGCTGCCAAGGGTCTCGAGACCCTCGGCCAGGACGCTGCCGAATATGGCCGCAAGTCGTTCGAGAGCGCGACCGCCGCGATGAAGACCCTCGCGACCGTCAAGTCGCCGACCGAGTTCTTCAAGCTGCAGAGCGACTTCGTCCGCGGCGCGTTCGATGCGTATGTCGCCGAAGCCTCGAAGAACACCGAAGCCGTTCTCAAGCTCGCCGGCGACGCTGCGCAGCCGATCTCCAGCCGCTTCGCGGTTGCTGCCGAGAAGGTGAAGGTCACCGCCTGAGCGCTTGGCGCTCCAGTAAATGCGTATCGGGGCGGCTGCCGAACGGCGGCCGCCTTTCTTTTTGGCTCGCGACGGGCGGTTTCGGGATCAATGGCGCGGCTGCGGCCTTGCCTCGCTTCCGATGAGCCCATATTTTCAGCACGATGTCCGAAACCAGCAAACACCGAATTCGAATGGCCGAGGACGGCGACGACGACACGGGGACGCGCGATCCTTCGGTCGGGCTCGCGACGCGTACCCGTACGCGTACCAAGAAGCCGACGCCGTACCGCGTGCTGATGCTCAACGACGATTACACGCCGATGGAATTCGTCGTGCTCTGCCTCCAGCGCTTCTTCCGGATGAGCATGGAGGAGGCGACGCAGGTGATGCTCCACGTCCATCAGCGCGGCGTGGGGGTCTGCGGGGTGTTCAGCTACGAAGTCGCTGAGACCAAGGTCAGCCAAGTGATCGATTTCGCCCGGCAGAACCAGCATCCGCTGCAATGCACGCTGGAGAAGGCGTGAGGGGCTGAGTTCTCGGCCGATGCTCCTGCGAAAGCAGGAGCCCGGGGTTACCAAGTGCGTCGCTCGCGACTCTGGGCTCCTGCTTTCGCAGAAACACGGCCTAGCTCCGCGGCGAGGGAAGCCAGCTCAGGTCTAGCCCCTGATAACGGTTCACGTAATTCGCGGCCCGCACCAGCGCACGTTCGTCGTTGAGCGTGACGCGGCCCGATTCGCGCTTGATCAGCCCGTCTTCCTCAAGCTGGCGCAGCATCCGGTTGACATGGACCGCGGTGAGCCCGGTCGCGTCGCCGATCTCTTCCTGGGTGAGGCCGAGTGCGAAGGCGCTGGCGATGCTCTTGTCGGTATGGCGCAGGCGATTGCGCAACTCGAGCAGCAACGCGGCGACGCGCGCCTTGGCGCTGGTGCGGCCGAGCGCCGCGAGCCGATCGGTGAGCGCGACGCGTTCGATCTGGCAATAGACGAGGATCAGCGCGGAGAGCCGCGGATGCTGGTCCATGATGTCGGACAAGGCCGCGCGGTCGAACGGCGAGACCACGCAATCGGAGAGCGCGGCGAGCGACTCGGGCGCCTCCTGATAGACGGCGCTCGATACGCCGAGCATGTCGCCGGGAAACAGGAAGCGGAGAATCTGGCGGCTGCCGTCGTCGAGCAGCACATAGCTCATCATCAGCCCCTTGCGGAGGATGAACAGCTCGTTGCACGGCTCGTTTTCACGCTGCAGCACCGCCCCGCGGCGCACCGGCCGCTGGCGTTCCTCCAGCTTTTCGAGCGCGTCTTTCTCCCCTTGGGTGAGATCGACGAGTTCGCTCAAGATATCCGCAAAACAACTACCCGACACGAATTGGTATTCCCCCCACGCGCGATGCAAAGCAGTGCCGCGGAATCAATGCATTAAAGTCGATCAATCCGAGTCACGACCCGTCGCGCTTGCGCCCGCGTCCCGAGCGGCTAGAAGCTCGGTCATGGACCGTATCCTCATCCGCGGCGGAAACCGCCTCTCGGGAAAAATTGCCGTTTCGGGCGCGAAAAACGCTGCCTTGACGCTGATGCCGTGCGCACTGCTGACCGACGAGCCGCTCACGCTGCGCAACCTGCCACGATTGGCCGACGTCGACAGCTTCGGACATCTACTGAATGAGTTAGGCGCCTCGACCTCGATCGAAGGCACCCGCCCCAACGACTTCGGCCGGGTGATGACGGTGCGCGCGGGCAATCTCAGCTCGACGGTCGCGCCGTATGACATCGTGCGCAAGATGCGCGCCTCGATCCTGGTGCTCGGTCCGCTGGTCGGCCGGGCGGGCGAGGCGACGGTGTCGCTTCCGGGGGGCTGCGCCATCGGCAACCGCCCGATCGACCTGCATTTGAAGGCGCTCGAGGCGATTGGTGCCGAGATCGAGCTGGCCTCTGGCTATGTGAAGGCGAGCGCGCCGGGTGGGCGGCTGTCGGGCGGGCAATATCGCTTTCCGGTGGTCTCGGTCGGCGCGACCGAGAATGTGCTGATGGCCGCGGCCACCGCGCGCGGCACCACCGTGCTCGACAATGCGGCACGCGAGCCAGAGATCGTCGATCTGTGCAACCTGCTGGTCGCGATGGGCGCGTCGATCGAAGGGATCGGCACCGAGCGGCTGGTGATCGAGGGCCGCGAGCGGCTCCACGGCGCGACCTATTCGGTAATGCCCGATCGCATCGAGGCGGGCAGCTATGCCTGCGCCGCGGCGATCACCGGCGGTGACGTCGAACTGGTTGGCGCCAATGCCGCCGACATGCGCGCCACGCTCGACGCGCTGGTCGAGGCGGGAATCACCGTCGAGGAGACCAAGGACGGCGTGCGCATCGCCGCGCCCAACGGCATCAAGCCGCTGACCTTGTCGACCGCGCCTTTCCCCGGCTTCGCCACTGACATGCAGGCGCAGTTCATGGCGATGCTGTGCAAGGCAGACGGCGCGAGCGTGCTCACCGAGACGATCTTCGAGAATCGCTACATGCACGTGCCCGAGCTGGCGCGGATGGGCGCGAACATCGAAGTCCATGGCCGCACCGCCGTGGTGCGCGGCGTCGACAAGCTCACCGGCGCGCCGGTGATGGCGACCGACCTGCGCGCCTCGATGAGCCTGATCCTCGCCGGCCTGGTCGCCGAGGGCGAAACCCAGGTCCAGCGAGTCTATCACCTCGATCGCGGCTATGAGCGGCTTGAGGAGAAGCTTCAGGCAGTCGGCGCCGACATCGAGCGTGCCGGCGACGGCTGACCGGATCAGGCTTCGGTCCTGATCAATCTTCGACGAAGTCGGTGCTGCGGGTCACCGCTTCCCAGCTGCCGATCTCGTCGATCACTGCGTCGAGCTTGGTGCGTGCGCGGTTGAGCGCGTCGCTGCCGAGCAGCAGGTGCAGCGGCGGGTTGGGCGAATCCGCCAGCGTCAGGATCGCCGTGGCGGCACGACGCGGGTCGCCGAGCTGCTTCCCCGCCATCGTCGCGAGCGCAGCCGCCGAGCGGCCGGCCGAGTCGGCATAAGCGGTATCGGCGCCGCTTTTGCGGATCGAATGGTCCGACAGGAAATCGGTGCGGAATGCCCCCGGCGCCACCGCGGTGACGTGGATGCCGAGTGGCGCGACTTCCTGCGATAAAGCCGCCGACAGCCCTTCGAGCGCAAACTTGGCGGCGGCATAGAGCCCCGATCCCGAGTTAGGCGCGCGGCCGGCGATCGAGGTGATGTTGATGATGTGTCCCGCGCCCTGCGCCCGCAGGCGCGGCAGCGCCGCCCGGATCAGGCGGAATGGGCCGAACAGGTCGACGTCAAACAGCCGGGCGACGTCGGCGTCGCTCGCCTGCTCGATCGCGCCGATCAGGCCATAGCCGGCATTGTTGACGATCACGTCGATCGATCCTGCCAGCGCGAAGGCCTGCTCGACCGCCGGTGCGATGGCGGCGGGGTCGGCCATGTCGAGCGACAGCACGTGCAGCGTGCCGGTACCGGTATCGAGCGCGGGGGCCTCGCCGCGAACGGTGCCGATAACGGTATCGCCGCGCGCCAGTGCCGCCTCAGCCAAAGCAAGGCCGAGCCCCCGCGAAATGCCGGTGATGAACCACGTCTTCATGATCATTCTCCTTCGCGGCGAAGATGGGCATCCGGACGAGGTGAGATAATGACGGCATTTTGCCATGGTCTTGTTAGCGCTGCTAACAGGTGATGATGGAACCGACGCTCCTGCCCGCCGACTATCAGCAGCTTCGCGGCTTCGTTGCCGTCGCGCGCCTGCTCAGCTTCAGCCGCGCCGCCGCCGAAATGGGCGTGTCGCCCTCGGCGCTGAGCCAACTCGTCCGCGGGCTGGAGGAACGTCTCGGCGCGCGTTTGCTCAACCGCACCACGCGCAGCGTTTCGCTCACCGACGCCGGAGCGGCATTGCTGGCGCGGACCGAGCCCGCGCTGGCCGAGCTGGGCGACGCTATGGTCCAGGCGCGCGCGCGGCGAAGGGGGATTGCCGGCCGGGTGCGCGTACATGCCTCGCGTTTCGCCAGCGAACTGCACGTGTTGCCGATCCTGCCGCGCTTCGCCGAGGAGCATCCCGACATCGTGCTCGACATCTCGCTGGATGACGCGGTGGTCGACATCGTGTCGGAAGGCTATGACGTAGCGATCCGCATCGGCGAAGTGATCGAGCGGGACATGGTCGCGCTGGCGCTCGGCGCGGAGATGCGGCAGCTTGCCGTCGCCACTCCCGATTACATCGCCGCGCATGGCGCGCCCGAGCATCCGCAGGAATTGCTGCGTCACCGCTGCATCCGCTGGCGCTGGCCGGGCAATGCCGCGCCCTATCACTGGGAGTTCTGGGACAAGGGCTGGTTCCAGGTCGCCGTCGACGGGCCGCTGATCCTCAACGACAAGCAGGCCTGTATCGAAGCCGCAGTCCAGGGTATCGGCATCGCCTTCGCCGCCGAACCCAAGGTGCGCGCGCATATTGCGGCAGGCCGGCTGGTCCCGCTGCTCGAGCAATGGTCGGCGCCGTTTCCTGGCCATTATCTCTGCTATCCGCAGCAGCGCCACATGGCGCCGGCGCTGCGGGCGTTCATCGACGCAGTTCGGCGCGGCGCCTAGCGCGCGGTGCTGGTCGAGAACGGGCGGGCTGCGCGCGACGTCGCCCAGGCCTTATTCGGCTTGGCCTGCATCGTGAAGCGCAGTTCGCCGCCGGCGATCAGGTCGTCGTGCGTGAGATAGCTGCGCGTCAACGGCCTGCCGTTCAGCGTGATCTTGCCGACATAGCCGTTCGCTGCCGACAGCCCGTTCGCCAGCACGACGAAGCGCTTGCCGTTCGGCAGGTTTAGCGTTGCCCGGTTCGCGAAGGGACGGCCGATGACATATTGGTTCGAGCCCGGGGCAACGGGATAGAAGCCGAGCGCGGTGAACACGAGCCAGGACGACATCTGGCCGAGATCGTCATTGCCCGAAAGCCCCGCGGGGCCGGTCTTGTACTGGCTCTCGACGATCTGCTTGAGCCGCTCCTGCGTCCGCCAGGGCTGGCCGGCATAGCTGTAGAGGTAGGCGACGTGGTGGCTCGGTTCGTTGCCGTGAATGTACTGGCCGATCAGCCCGGCGATATCCTCGGCATGGCTGTAATCGAGCTTCGAATTGTCGAAATCGAACATCGCGTCGAGCTTGCGTACTGCGGCCTTGTCGCCGCCGAGCAGGGCGAACATCGCGGCCTGGTCCTGCGGCACGAACCAGGAATATTGCCAGGCATTGCCCTCGGTATAGTCCGAACCATAGTTGATCGCGGTGGGATCGAACGGCGTGCGGAAGTTGCCGTCGGCCTTGCGGGCGCGCAGGAAGCCGGTCTTGGCATCGAAGCTGTTGCGCCAATTGCCGGCGCGCTTCTCGAAGGTGGCGGCGACGTCATCCTTGCCCAGCGCGCGCGCCATGCGGGCGATCGTCCAGTCGTCATAGGCATATTCGACCGTCTTGGACGCCGCCTCCGGCTCCTTGTCGATCGGGGCGTAGCCGAGCTTCATATATTGATCGAGCCCGCCATAGGGCCCGTAGGTGGCGCTCTTGACCATCGCGTCGAGCGCGACATCGGGGTCGAAGCCGCGGATACCCTTGAGATAGGCGTCGGCGATGACCGGCACGGCATGATAGCCGATCATCGTCCAGGTCTCGCGGCCGTGGAATTGCCAGACCGGCAGGATCCCGAACGGGCTCTGCTGCTGGCTGGCGATCAGCGACTGGACGAAGTCCGCGTTGCGGCGCTCGGGCTGGACGAGCAGCAGCAGCGGATGCTCGGCGCGGAAGGTATCCCAGAGCGAAAAGGTCGAGTGGAAGGTGAAGCCCTCGGCCTTGTGGACCTGGTCGTCGGGGCCGCGATATCGTCCGTCCACGTCGGAGAAGGTGCTCGGTGCCATCAGCGCGTGGTAGAGCGCGGTGGCGACGGTCGTCTTGGTCGGGGCGGGGGCGTCGAGCTCGATCGCGCCGAGCGCCTGCTCCCAGGCCGTCCGGGTAGCGGCGCGGACCGCGTCGAAATTGCCGGGCTCGCTGTCGAGATTGGCGATCGCGCCGTCCTCGTCGACACTCGACAGCGCGACCTTGAGCTCAAGCGGCTTGTCGAGCTTGCCGAAATCGAGCCGGGCGACGAGCGCGCGGCCGGCAAGCTGGTCGAGATCGTCGCGGCCGCGGCCGGGGCCCTGGAAGCCGCGATACTCGACCTTCTCCTCGCGGTTGAGGAAGGCGTGGCCGGTGAGCGGTGCCGAGGGGCGGATCGCGAAAAAGAGCTTGCGGGCCGGCGCCCAGCCGCGGGTCTCGCGCATCCCGGTGATCGTGCCGTCGGGGCGGATGCGGATCGACGACCACAAGGTCTTGCCGGGGTAATTGTAGAGTCCGCTGCGTAGATCGAGGATGACGTGCGCACTCTGGCCCGCGGCGAAGGCGTAGCGGTGGACGCCGATGCGCGTGCCTGCAGTGAGCTCGGCACGGATCTTCGTGTCGGACAGCGTGACGGCATAATAGCCGGGCTGGGCTGTCTCGGTGGCGTGATCGAAGCGCGAGCGATAGCCCGAGCCGGGCTGCTTGGGGTCGCCGGGTTCGAGCAGCACATTGTCGCCCGCGGGCATGATCAGGAAATCGCCGAGGTCCGAATGTCCCGCGCCTGAGAAATGGGTGTGCGAGAAGCCCTGGATCGTCGGGTCGTCATAGCGATAGCCTGCGGCGTGGCCGTAACAGTCGCGGATCACGCAGCCGGTGTCGGTGTCGGGGCTGAGCTGCACCATTCCGAACGGCGCCACCGCCCCCGGGAAGGTATGACCCTCGCCGCCGGTGCCGATGAAGGGGTCGACGCTGTCATAGGTCGTCTGGGCGGCGAGCGGCGCGGCGGTGAGCGACAGGGCGGCGAGCGCGGCCAATGCGCGGCTAAGGCTACTGGGCATGGCGTGGGGTTAAAGCATGGCTTTGCCCGACTTCCAATGATCTTTTCGGCGACGATCAGACCTCGAGATCGACCGTGACCGTCGTTCCCGTCGCGCCGCTTTCGGTGCGGATCGCGCCACGCGCCTGGCGGACGAAACCCTCGATCAGTCGCTGGCCGAGGCCGCCGCTGCGGCGCGTTCCCTCGGCGGGCGCGGGTATCCCGGCGCCGGTATCAGCGACGGTCAACCGCCAGCCCGTCGCCCGCGCCTCGAAGCGCACGTCGATCGCGCCGCCCTCGCGCTCGCCGAACGCATGCTTCGCGGCGTTGGTGACGAGTTCGTTGACGATCAGCCCGATCGACACCGCGCGGTCGCGCGGGAGCGCGGCGTGATCCGCGGTGCAAGTCAGCGTGATCGCGCCGCGTAGGAACAAGGCCTCCTCGAGCGCAGTGCAGAGCTCGCGGATGTACGTCGCCATGTCGACTTCGCCGGGGGCGGCGGTGCCGCGATAGAGGTGGCGGTGCGCACGCGCGATGCTCTCCACCCGCGCCAGCGCGCTACCCAACGCCGCCGCGGTCTCGCCTTCGCCGGCGCGGCGGCGTTGCATGTCGAGCAGCGCCGCGACGAGCGCGAAATTGTTCTTCACCCGGTGGTCGAATTCCTCGAGGAACAGGTCGCGGTCGGCGATCTGCCGGTCGCGCTCGGCCGCGGCGCGACGCACCGCGCGGCGGAAGGTCTCCGCGATCGCGATCATGATCACATAGGCCAGGACGATCACGAGCAACCGAGGCCCGTCCTCCGGTCTCTTGCCGACGAACGCGTTCACCGGCGGCAACAGGAAATACCAGGTATGGAGCAGGGTCAGCAGCGCCGTGAACGCGCCCGACTGCCAGCGCGCGAACAAGGCGGCGACGAGAACCGCGGGATAGCCCAATGCGAAGGGACCGGCGCCGGGCGCGAAAATGTCGACGAGCAGACGCGCGACGACTGCCGCTGCGGCGCAGAGAAGCGCAAAAAGCAGCTGCGTCACCCAGGCCGGCGCGAATGGCGCCAGTCTTTCGGGCAGATCGAGTTCGCCTATTCGCCCCATCCCAGGAGAAACAGGCGCGTTCGTCCTGCCGGTGTCAAGCACGGTCCCACCACTAGTTGATGTGGATCAACTTTATTTTACAGCGACTTGCCCGAACGCCCCGCAAGGTCGACGACATATTGCCACGCGACCCTGCCTGAGCGGCTGCCGCGCCGCGTCGCCCAGTTGATCGCTTCGGCAGGATCTAAAGCGAGGCCGTGCGCTTCGGCATAGCCGCGGACGATGTCGACATAGGTGTCCTGATCGATCGCGTGAAAGCCGAGACTGAGCCCGAAGCGGTCGGCAAGCGCGAGGCTGTCGTCGACCGAATCGCGCGGATTGATCGCGCTGGCCTGCTCGGCGATGTCGCGCGGGATCAGGTGGCGACGGTTCGAGGTGACGATCAGCCGGGTATTGGCCGGGCGCGCCTCGGCGCCGCCTTCGAGCAGCGAACGCAATGCGCGGGCGTCGCCGGCGGCATCAAAGCCGAGATCGTCGAGGAAGATGACGAAGGGGCGATCTGCGGCGGCGAGCAGTGCGAACAGCTCGGGAAGCGCATCGAGGTGCTGGGTGACTGCCTCGACCAAGGCCAGCTTGCCGCCATTCGCCTGAATCGCTGCGACCGCACTCTTGACCAGCGCCGACTTGCCGGTGCCGCGCGCGCCCCAGAGCAGCACGTCCTGTGCGGCATTGCCGCTGGCAAGGCGTTCGAGATTGGCGAGCAGAGCATCGCGCTGGGGCTCCATGCCGCGCAGTATGGCGAGCGGAAGGGGGGCGAAGGCGCGTGCGGCGGCGAGGCTGTGCCCGCGCCAGACATAGGCCGGATGCGCGAGCGGATCGGCGGCGGGGGCCGGCGGGGGCGCCAGGCGTTCGAGGGCTTCGGCGATGCGGAGGAGGGGGTCGGTCATCGCGGCGGGCTATAGCCCAAAATGCCGAAGAGGGGAGTGGTGGCGGCGCTATCTCCCGTTCGCCCTGAGCTTGTCGAAGGGCCGTTCTTTTTCCTTATGGATGAAGAAAAGAACGGTGCTTCGACAAGCTCAGCACGAACGGAGAGAGGGCGTCGCGTCGTCGCTAAACGACCGCTCAGGTGCTTTCGGACGCCAGCCCCTTGAGCCGGTAGAGCGCGTCGAGCGCCTCGCGCGGGCTGAGCGCGTCGACGTCGAGGCCCTCCAACTCGTCGCGCAGCGCGTCGACCTTCTGCTCTTCGGCGTCGGCTGCCGCGGCGAACAGCGGCAGGTCGTCGAGCCCGGCCGCGATCCCGCCGGTTTTGGCGCGGCCCGCTTCGAGCTTGTCGAGCACTGCCTTGGCACGCTTGATCGTCAGCGGCGGCAGGCCGGCGAGGCGCGCGACAGCGAGGCCGTAGCTGCGGTCGGCGGGGCCCTCGGCGACTTCGTGGAGCAGGACGAGCTCGCCCTTCCATTCGCGCGCGCGGACATTGTGAAGCGTCAGCGCGTCGCAGCGCTCGGCCAGGCGGGTCAGCTCGTGATAATGCGTCGCGAACAGGCAGCGGCAGCGATTGTCCTCGTGGATCGCCTCGACCACTGCCCAGGCGATCGCCAGCCCGTCATAGGTGGAGGTGCCGCGCCCGACTTCGTCGAGGATGACGAAGCTGCGCGGCGTCGCCTGGGCGAGGATCGCGGCGGTCTCGACCATCTCGACCATGAAGGTCGAACGACCCCGCGCGAGATTGTCCGAGGCGCCGACCCGGCTGAACAGGCGGTCGACCAGGCCGAGCGTCGCCGAGGCCGCGGGGACGTAGCTGCCGGCCTGGGCGAGCACCGCGATCAGTGCGTTCTGGCGCAGGAAGGTCGACTTGCCGCCCATGTTCGGGCCGGTGACAAGCCAGAGGCGCGAATCTTCGGAGAGTCTGCAATCGTTGGCGACGAAGCGTCCGCCCGATTTGCCGATGGCCTCCTCGACCACCGGATGGCGCCCGCCGACGATCTCGAAACAGGCATGGTCGACCAGGGCCGGACGTGCCCAGCCGCCCTCGGCGGCCCGTTCGGCGAGCGCGGCGGCGACGTCGACCCGGGCGAGCGCGTCGGCGGTGGCAGCGATGCTCTCGCGCCGTTCGAGCGCGCGACCGGTAAGGTCTTCGAGATGCGCCGCTTCGGCGGTTAGCGCGTGCGCGCCGGCCTGGGTCACCTTGAGCGCGACATCGTGGAGATCGGGGGCGTTGAAGCGCACGACGCCGGCGAGCGTCTGGCGGTGAGTGAAGCCGCTGTCGGGCTTCATCAGCGAGTCCGCGACGCGCGCCGGGACTTCGATATGGTAGCCGAGTACGCCATTGTGACGGACCTTGAGCGCACCGATCCCGGTGCGGCTGCGATAATCGGCTTCGAGCGCGGCGATCGCGCGGCGGCCACCCGCGCCAGCATTGCGCAGGTCGTCGAGCGCGGCGTCATAGCCTTCGGCGACATAGCCGCCGTTGGACGCGTCGATCGGCGGCTCGGGGACGAGCGCGCGGGCGAGCAGGTCGATCAGCGCCCCATGGCCGCGCAATTGCGGCACGAGCTCGGCGAGCAGGCGCGGGGAGGCGTCGATCGTGTCAAGCCGCTCGCCGAGCCGCCATGCGCCGTCGAGCCCGTCGCGAAGCTGGCCGAGGTCGCGTGGAGACCCGCGCCCCGCTGCGAGCCGGCCGAGCGCCCGGCCGATATCGGGGAGCGCGCGCAGGCTGCCGCGGACCATGTCGCGCAGGCCGGTATCGCCGTGGAAACGTTGAACCAAATCGAGCCGCGCCTCGACGGCGGCGCGATCCATCAGCGGCGCGGCCACGTCCTGGCCGAGCAGCCGCGCGCCGGCGCCGGTGACGGTGCGGTCGACCGCGTCGAGCAGGCTACCCTTGCGCGCGCCCGACTGGCTGATGCAGAGCTCGAGGCTCTCGCGCGTCGCCGCGTCGATCGCCATTGCCGCATCGGTGCGGCTGATCCGCGGCGGGCGCAGGAAGGGTAGCGACCCCTTGGCGGTGTGTTCGAGATAGGCGACGAGCCCGCCGGCCGCGGCGAGGCCTGCGCGCGAAAAGCTGCCGAAGCCGTCGAGCGTCGCCACGCCGAACAGCCGCTTCAGCCGGGCCTCGCCTTCGACGCTGTCGAAATCGAGCTTGGGCCGGGTGGTGGTGGCGAGATCGTCGAAGGCGGTGGCGTCGCAGGCGATCGTCTCGGCTGGGTCGAGCCGGGCGATCTCGGCGGTGACGCGATCGGGCGCCGTCTCGATCACTTCGAAGCGGCCGGTCGAGATGTCGGCGCAGGCGATCGCCACGCCGGTGGCCGCCTCGCCGATCGCGACGCACCAGTTCGCCGACCGGCTGTCGAGCAGGGATTCCTCAGTCAGGGTGCCCGCGGTCACCACGCGAATGATCTCGCGGTTGACCAGCGCCTTGCTGCCCATCCGCTTGCGTGCCGCTTCGGGCGTCTCGGTCTGCTCCGCAACCGCGACACGGTACCCGGCCTTGATCAGGCGGGCGAGATAGCCGTCCATCGCGTGGACCGGCACGCCGCACATCGGGATGCGCTCGCCGTCATGCTCGCCGCGCGCGGTCAGCGCGATGTCGAGCACGGCGCTGGCGACCTTGGCGTCGTCGAAGAACAATTCGAAGAAGTCGCCCATGCGATAGAAGAGCAGGCAATCCTCGGCCTCGGCCTTGAGGGCGAGATACTGCGCCATCATCGGAGTGGGGGCGGTGGAGGACATGCCGCGAGTGGGTAGCCGATGCGGAGAGGGGATCAACACCTGGGCGGCGGATTCTTGGGGACAAGTGGTGTGGACGGTTCCCCTCCCTGTAAGGGAGGGGCTAGGGGTGGGTAAGAAAAGGGCGGGCTCGATGCCCGGTCTTTTCTGTTCACCGACGCAGCTCGATGGGCTCGCCTTCGGCTCGCACCCACCCCCAGCCCCTCCCTTGCAGGGAGGGGAGATGGCAGTTGGTACCGCTACCATCTTTGCGCACCTGCAGCACGTCGCGCGTGTTGCGGCTCCCGAATGCCGCTCCTAAAGGGTTGGCATGGGAGAGTTGCATGTCTGAGGAATCGAACGTCCAGTTTTCGGAGCGCGAGGCGCTGCTGTACCACTCCGAGGGACGGCCGGGTAAGATCGAGATCATCGCCTCGAAGCCGATGGCGACCCAGCGCGACCTCGCTCTAGCCTATTCGCCGGGCGTTGCCGTGCCGGTGCGCGCGATCGCCGAGGATCCGGCGACGGCTTATGATTACACCGCCAAGGGCAATCTCGTCGCGGTGATCTCCAACGGCACCGCGATCCTCGGGCTCGGCAATCTCGGCGCGCTCGCCTCCAAGCCGGTGATGGAAGGCAAGTCGGTGCTGTTCAAGCGCTTCGCCGACGTCGACTCGATCGATATCGAGTTGAAGACCGAGGATGCCGACCGGCTGATCGACGCGATCGAGCTGATGGAGCCGAGCTTCGGCGGGATCAACCTCGAGGACATCAAGTCGCCCGAATGCTTCGTGATCGAGCAGACTTTGCGCGAGCGCATGAACATCCCGGTGTTCCATGACGACCAGCACGGCACTGCGATCATCGCCGCGGCGGGGCTGATCAACGCGCTGCACCTGACCAAGCGCGACTTCAAGACGACGCGCGTGGTGATGCTCGGCGCCGGCGCGGCGGCGATCGCCTGTGCGGAATTGATCAAGGCGATGGGGCTGCCGCACGACAATCTGCTGATGCTCGACTTGAACGGCGTGATCTACCAGGGCCGCCAGGAGAGCATGAACCAGTGGAAGTCGGCGCACGCCGTCGCCACCGAGAAGCGCACCCTGGCCGATGCGATTGACGGGGCCGACGTGTTCCTCGGGCTCGCCTCGGCCAATTCGCTGCCGCCCGAATTGCTCAAGACGATGGCGCCCAATCCGATCGTGTTCGCCATGGCCAATCCTGATCCCGAGATCAGCCCGCCGGTTGCCAAGGCGGCACGGCCTGACGCGATCATCGCCACCGGCCGGTCGGACTATCCGAACCAGGTTAACAACGTGCTCGGCTTCCCGTTCATCTTCCGCGGCGCGCTCGACGTCCGCGCGACGACGATCAACGACGCGATGAAGATCGCCGCCGCCCGCGCGCTCGCCGAGCTGGCGCGCCAGCAGGTGCCCGAGGAAGTCGCGGCGGCCTATGGGACGCAGCATAGCTTCGGGCCCGATTATATCATCCCGGCGCCGTTCGATCCGCGGCTGATGGAGCTGATCCCCGCGGCGGTGGCGCAGGCGGCGATGGATTCGGGGGTGGCGACCAAGCCGATCATCGACATGGCGGCGTACCGCCAGTCGCTCCGCGCCCGCCTCAACCCGACGACCTCGGTGCTCAGCCTCGCCTATGAAGGCGCGCGCGCCAATCCGAAGCGGGTGATCTTCGCCGAGGGCGAGGAGGAAGTCGTGCTGCGCGCGGCGATCGCGTTCAAGGAAGGCGGCTACGGCATTCCGGTGCTGGTCGGGCGTGAATCGGTGCACGAGCGGCTGCAGAAGCTTGGCGCCAATCCGGACGACTTCGAGCTCCACAACAGCGTCAATTCGCCGCTGGTGCCGCGGATGGTCGACTTCCTTTACGAGCGGCTCCAGCGCCGCGGCTATCTGCGCCGCGACATCGAGCGGATCGTCAATCGCGACCGCAACATCTTCGGCGCGCTGCTGCTCCAGCTCGGCGAGGCCGATGCGATGATCACCGGCGTGACGCGGACCTATGCCGAGACGATGCGGCAGATCAAACGCGTGATCGATTACGAGGAAGGCCGGACGGCGTTCGGCATCCACGTGCTGGTCGGCCAGTCGCACACGGTGTTCATCGCCGACACCACCGTCAACGAACGGCCGACCGCCGAGGAACTCGCCGCGATCGCCGAGGGCACGGCGCAGGTGGCGCGGCGGATGGGGCACGAGGCGCGCGTCGCGTTCCTCAGCTATTCGAACTTCGGCAATCCCGAGGGACGCTGGCTCGATAATGTCCGCGGCGCGATCAAGCTGCTCGACGAGCGCAGTGTCGAGTTCGAATATGAGGGCGAGATGTCGCCCGACGTCGCGCTCAACCCGCGCCAGATGGCGAAATACCCGTTCGCGCGGCTCTCCGGCCCGGCCAACGTGCTGATCATGCCGGGGCTGCAATCGGCCAACATCTCGGCGAAGCTTCTCCGCGAGCTGGGCGGCGATTCGATGATCGGGCCGATGCTGATCGGGATGGAAAAGCCGGTCCAGATCGCGCCGATGACCGCGACGGCGAGCGAGTTGGTGACGCTGGCGGTGTTGGCGGCCGGGGGGATTGCGCGGTGACGTCTTTCCCACGCTTATGGGAGAGGGAGAGTCGTAGCAGGAGAAATCCTCTCACCCTTCTCACTCGATCATAGCGCGGGATAATCGGGGGAACAGCGCCGCGCGCTGTTCGGATGCCGGGAGCATGCCCACCCAGTCATTCCCCCTCAAAAGCGAAGAAAGCGAATCGCCTAGCCCCCGATATACTCTCGCAGCCCCGCGACCAGCGCGTCGAATACCGCGCGCACGCGGGCGACGTTCCGCAGATTCTCGTGACAGACCACCCAGGTCTCGAGCTCGAACGAGGCGTCGTCGGGGAGCAGCCGCACCAGCCCGTCGCGCACCCCGATCGGCACCTGGCAGAAGCCGATGCCCAGCCCGGCGCGGATCGCGGCGAGCTGGGCGAGGTCGTGATCGCTGCGGAAGCTGAAATCGTCGAGTCCGACCGGCAGCCCCTGGGCCTGGAGCGCGCGCAGTGCCGGGGTGTCGGTCTCGACCCCGATCAGCGCGTGGCCGCGCGCTTCCTCCAGTGATCGCGGCGTGCCGTGCATCGCGAGATAGTCGGCAGTGGCATGCATACCGAGCGGTATTGCTCCGATTCGTTGGGCGATCAGCGCCTCCTGTTGCGGCGCCACCATCCGCACTGCGACATCGGCCTCGCGGCGCAGCACGTCCTCGTTGCGATTGCTGGGGCTGAGCTCAAGCACCAGCGCCGGATAAAGCCGCGACAGCTCCGCGAGGATCGGCGGCAGCACTTCGATCGCGACCACGTCGCTCGCCGAGATCCGCACGCGCCCGGCTACCTCCTGCGCCTCGGCCGAGGCCGAGCGGACGAACGCCTCCGCCGCCAGCGCCATCGCGCGAACATGTTCGGCGAGCGCCAGCGCTTGCGCGGTGGCGAGCAGCCCGCTCGGGCTGCGGGTGAACAACGGCGTGCCGATCTCGGACTCGAGCTCCTCGATCCGCCGCCGCACCGTCGGCTGCGCCACCCCGATCCGCCGCGCCGCCGCCGAGAGGCTGCCCTCGGTGATCACCGCGAGGAAGGCGCGCTGGCGTTCCCAATCGATCCCCGTATCCAGCGCGCTCATCAAATATGTATAGGCGAGCTGAACATGTGCAGCAATTTCCTTCTAGGCGCGAACGCAGCATCTCCCGTCCGGTAATCAAGGGAGACGGAAGATGACGAAGACGGCTTTGGTGCTTGGGGCGACCGGCGGGGTAGGCGGCGAGACGGCGCGGGCGCTGCTTCGCCACGGCTGGCAGGTGCGCGGGCTGGTGCGGACGCGGCGTGCGTATCTCGATCCGGCGATCCACTGGTTCGAGGGCGATGCGCTCGACAGCGCGGCGGTGCTGTGCGCGGCGGAAGGCGTTTCGGCGATCGTCCATGCGGTCAACCCGCCGGGCTATCGCGGCTGGCCCGAGCTGGTGCCAGCGATGCTCGCCAACAGCATCGCCGCGGCGCAGGCGAACGGCGCGCGGCTGGCGCTGCCCGGGACGATCTACAATTACGATCCGGCCGCCACGCCGGTCGCGCATCCCGGCTCGCCGCAGCAGCCGCGGACCCGCAAGGGCGCGATCCGCGTCGAAATGGAGCGCAGCCTGGAAGCTGCCGGCGTGCCGGTGCTGATCCTGCGGGCCGGCGATTTCCACGGGCCGCGTCCGGGGAATAGCTGGCTGACCAGCATGGTGACGCCGCGATCGATCACCTATCCCGGAGCGAAGGGCGCCGGCCATGCCTGGGCCTATCTGCCCGATGTCGGCGAGACTTTTGCCCGGCTGCTCGATCGCGATCGCGAGTTGCCGCACTTCGCGCGTTATCATTTCGAAGGATATTGGGACGCGGACGGTACGGGTTTCGTTGCCGCGATCCGTCAAGCTCTGGGGAAGGATCTGCCGGTGCGCGGTCTGCCCTGGTGGGCGCTGCCGCTGATCGCGCCGTTCAATCCGACGATCCGCGAACTGATCGAAATGCGGCCCTATTGGCAGCACCCGGTTCGGCTCGACAATGGCGAACTGGTCGCATTGCTCGGCGAGGAACCGCACACGCCCTTGGTAGAGTCATTGGCGGCGAGCCTCGCCGCATTGAAAAACCACTGACCCCGCGAGGGGCCGGGGCGGCGACCGCACCGCCGCCCCAAAGCCTCAGCGCTGGGCGGGGGCCTTGGCCCCGGCCGCCGGAGTCTGCTTGGCCGCAGCCTCCTGGATGCGCTTGTTGAGCGCCGCGTCGCCTGCCATCGCCTGGGCGATCTCGTTGAAACGCACGGCGGTCAGCCCGCTGGCGGTGATCGCTTCGACCGACTTGGCGTTCTTGTCGGCCTCGGGAACCGCGGCGTCCTGACGGATCTTGCCGATCGCGAGCGCGGCGGTGGCGAACTGGCTCACTTCGCTGTCCGAAACCGTCGCGGTCGCGGCGGTGCCGGAGCCGGTGGTACCGGCGGCAGGCGCTGCGGGCGCGCTGGTCTGCGGCTCCTGTGCGGGCGCCGGGCTGGTCTGAGTGGTCTGCGCAAAGGCAGCTGGAGCAGCGAGCAAGGCTGCGGCGGCGATCATCGTGGAATTGCGAAACTTCATACATCACTCCGAATAGTTGCCCCTGTTGAACGCAAGCTGGGCAGGCGAGGTCCTGCATGACAAGCCGATCCGCGGCGCGTCGTTCGATTCGCGGGACAAGGGCATCGAATCCGCAACGATCGGCGCATCCGCGCGGGTGTGGAAAAGCCGGCCGAAATCGACTACATGGCGCGCATGCAGACAGAGTCGGCCGCCCTCATGCCCATTCCGGGGCACATCGATCCCGTGCCCGTGCCGCGCGAATTCAAGCCGCGCACCGATGGCAGGATCGACTTGCTCGGCCTGTCCAAGGCCGATCTGCGCATGGCGCTGGAGACCGCGCAATTGGAGCCCAAGCAGGCCAAATTGCGCGCCAAGCAGCTGTGGCACTGGATCTACAATCGCGGCGTCACCGAATTCGCGCTGATGACCGACATCTCCAAGGCGATGCAGCCCTGGCTCGAGCAGCGCTTCGTGATCTCGCGCCCCGAGGTCGTCGAGGCGCAGGTCTCGACTGACGGCACGCGCAAATGGCTGCTCCGCTCGGACGACGGCCAGGATTACGAGATGGTGTTCATCCCCGATGCCGATCGCGGGACCTTGTGCGTGTCGAGCCAGGTTGGCTGCACGCTCAATTGCCGCTTCTGCCACACCGGCACGATGCGGCTGGTGCGCAACCTGACGCCGGCGGAAATCGTCGGCCAGGTGATGCTGGCGCGCGACGGACTCGGCGAGTGGCCGAGCCAGCCCGAGGGGCGGATGCTCACCAATATCGTGATGATGGGGATGGGCGAGCCGCTCTACAATTTCGACAATGTCCGCGATGCGCTCAAGCTGGTGATGGACGGCGACGGGCTCGCGCTGTCGAAGCGCCGGATCACGCTGAGCACCTCGGGCGTGGTGCCGATGATGGCGCGTGCGGGCGAGGAGATCGGGGTCAACCTTGCGGTGTCGCTGCATGCGGTGACCAAAGAAGTCCGCGACGAGATCGTGCCGTTGAACCGCAAATACGGGATCGAGGAGCTGCTCCAGGCCTGCGCCGATTATCCCGGCGCCAACAATGCCCGGCGGATCACCTTCGAATACGTCATGCTCAAGGACAAGAACGACCGCGACGAAGATGCGCACGAGCTTGTCCGGCTGATCAAGAAGTACAAGCTGCCCGCCAAGATCAACCTGATTCCCTTCAATCCCTGGCCGGGCGCGCCCTACGAATGCTCGACGCCCGAGCGGATCCGGACGTTCTCGACGATCCTGTTCGAATCGGGCTATTCGGCCCCGGTCCGCACGCCGCGCGGGCGCGACATCGACGCCGCCTGCGGCCAGCTCAAGACGGCCTCTGAAAAGAAGAGCCGCGCCGAGCTCGACCGCCAGGCCGAGGAGAAGCAGGCAGCCTTGGGCTGAGCGCTCGATGCTTGCATGAAGCGGTCATTGTGACCGACTATTCTCCTCGCGACTCGGAGGGGAGAGCCGACGATGATCCGCTATACGCTCGCCGCATGGCTGATGTTCGCGCCGATCGGCGTGGTGGCATAGCCCGCACCGCAGACGAACGCCGCCCACGCGGCGGATGAGGCCGCGATCCGGCAGCTCGGTACCGCCTGGCAGGATGCCTGGAACCGGCGGGATGCGGCAGGCCTTGCCGCGATCATGGACGAGGATGTGGTGTTCGTATCGGTGCTCGGTCCGGACACGCCGGGGCAGGGCCGCGGCGGACGCGAAGCGTTCGAGGCTGCGCATGCGGCGATGCTGCATAGCCCGATGTTCGCCGACAGCCGCTGGACGACGCGCGATGTCGCGGTGGTCCGCTGGCTTGCGCCCGATATTGCAGTGGCGCACGTCGTGTGGAGCACGACGGGCGACCGCGTTCGCCACCTGGCCGCGGGGACGCCGCGCCGCGGAATCTTCACCTGGGTGCTGCACAAGCAATCGGACGGGCGCTGGCTGATCGCCGCCTCGCAGAATACCGAGGCGATGCCGCCGGCCGCGATGCAGTAGGTCAGTAGCCGGCGGGCAGCGCCACGTTCGGCGGGATCTTCGCGACGGTGGTGAACAGACGCAGCTTGCCGGGCTGGCCGGTCACGGTCATCAGGTTGAGCAGGTACGGGGCGTTGGCCTTGTCACGGCGGATAAAGGCGCGGCGTTCGATCGCGCCGCGCGTTGCGGTCATCTCCGGGATCGCGCGCCAGCCTCCGGCGATCAGGCTTGCGGCGACCGCCTCGGTCTGGCCGGGCTCGGGATCGGCGAGCAGCAGGATGCGGCAGCCGCCGGGACCTTCGGCGAGGACGATTTGCCCGTCCGCCAGGATCTTGGAACCCAGCGTCGCGCGCGACACCATCGCGGTGACGGCGGGGCCATGCGACGTGATGTCGCCCGGCGCGCCATAGCTCAGTCCGAGGGATTCGATCGTCTTGATCTCCCGATCGAGCGAATCGGGGCCGGGGGGCGGCAGCGCGACCGTGCCGTTCGCCAGCGCGTAGCAGGCGTTGGTGCTGAGTTGCGCGACGCTCGCCGCGGCGCTCGATTGTGCCTGTGCGGTGGCCGGAATCAGCAGCGTGCAGGCGATTGCGGATGCGAGGTAGCGAGTCATCATGCTCTCCCTGATCCTGCCAGCGTAATCGGCCGGGGTTAAGCGAGCGTGTCGGTCTATCGCTTGTTCAACTTCCCAGCGGCGCGAAAATGGCTAGGGCACTTCGACAGGCTCAGCGCGAACGGATTGATTGTGGATCCCTTTTCAATAGCATTGGCCGCCGGCGCGGGCGTGCTCGGTGGCGCGATGAACGCGCTGGCCGGCGGCGGCACCTTCGCCACCTTGCCCGCATTGATCGCGCTGGGACTGCCCGCCAACATCGCCAACGCCACGTCGAATGTCGCCTTGTTGCCCGGCGCGGGGACCAGCGCCTGGGCCTATCGCGACGAGCTCGCCCCGGTCGGGGGACTGTCGGTCAAGCTGCTCACCGCGATCACCTTCGCCTTCGGGCTGGTCGGCAGCCTGCTGCTCGTGCTCACGCCGAGCGCGGTGTTCGACGTGCTGATCCCCTGGCTGCTGCTGTTCGCCTTCGCGGTGATGCTGTTCGGCCAGCGCGCCGCCGACTGGCTCCACGCGCGCGTCACGATCGGGCGGGGGACGTTGCTGGTCACCCAGGCGTTCCTCGGCATCTATGGCGGCTATTTCGGTGGCGGGGTCGGGCTGATTACCACGGCGGTCTACGGGCTGCTCGCCAATATCCGCCCGCGCGAATTGTTCGCGATCCGGACGCTGATGCTCGCGGTCGCCAATTTCGCCGCGGCGTTCGTCTTCATCGGTTTCGCGATGGTGTGGTGGTGGGCCTGCGCGCCGATGCTGGTAGGTTCGGTCATCGGCGGCTGGCTCGGCGCGGTGATCGGCAAGAAGCTGTCGCCAGGCATGATCCGCGCCTGGACGCTGCTGGTCACCGGCGCGACGACGCTCGTCTTCTTCGTGCGCGCGTATGGCGGATAGGCTATGGGGACCGGCATGGAGCCCGTCATCGAGCGTCGCAGCGTCTATCGGCACCGGCTGTTCACGCGGCTCTGGCACTGGCTCAACGCGCTCGCGATCCTGATCCTGATTCCCAGCGGGCTGATGATCTTCAACGCGCATCCGCGGCTCTATTGGGGGCATTACGGCGCCAATTTCGACCATGCCTGGCTCGAACTGCCGCGCTTCCCCGGATGGGCGACGATCCCGAGCCATTACAGCCTGTCGGGCGCGCGGCACTGGCATCTGTTCTTCGCCTTGGTGCTCGGCTTCGGGCTGCTCGCCTACATCCTCGTCGGGTTGCTCAATCGTCACCTCCAGCGCGACCTGCGCATCCGCGCGCGCGACCTCGCGCCGCGCGCGCTGTGGATCGACCTCAAGGCGCATCTCGCCTTGCGCTTCCACGACCCGCACGATCACAGGGCGTACAACATCTTCCAGAAGCTCAGCTATGCCGGGGTGCTGTTCGGACTGATCCCGCTGCTGATCGTCTCGGGGCTGGCGCTGTCCCCGGGGATGTGGCCGTGGCTGGCGGATCTGTTCGGCGGGCGACAATCGGCGCGCTCTGTCCATTTCCTCGCAATGGCAGGGATGACCCTGTTCGTGGTGGTGCATCTGACGCTGGTGATCCTCGCTGGGCCGGTCAACGAAGTGCGGTCGATGATCACCGGCTGGTGGCGCGCGCCCGAGGAGGATCATTCGTGATCACGCGCCGCACGCTGCTCGCCGGCACCGGCGCAACGTTGCTCGCCGGCTGCGATTCGTTCACCGACGATCCGGCCTTGCTCAGCGCCGAGGACGCGCATCTTTTCCTGCAGCGCTCGATCACCGGCCGCGCCGCGCTCGCGCGCCAGTTCCGTCCCGAGCAGCGCAGCCCGATCTTCCGGGTCAACGGCACCGGCAATCCCAATACGCCCGAATATAACGCGCTCGCCAACAATCGCTTCGCCGACTGGCGGCTGCGCGTCGACGGGCTGGTCGCGCGGCCGCTCAGCCTCAGCCTCGCGCAGATCCAGTCGCTGCCCCAGCGCGCGCAGATCACCCGGCACGACTGCGTCGAGGGGTGGAGCGCGATCGGCAAATGGCAGGGGCCGCGGCTCGAGACGGTGCTGCGGCTCGCCGGGGTCAGGGACACCGCGCGCTATATCGTCTTCCACTGCGCCGATCGCTTCGGCAGCGCGCCTTATTACGAATCGATCGACCTGATCGACGCCTTCCACCCGCAGACCCTGCTCGCCTGGGCGATGAACGACGCCACGCTCTCGGTCGGCCATGGCGCGCCGCTGCGGCTGCGGGTCGAGCGCCAGCTCGGCTACAAGCAGGCGAAATACATCATGCGGATCGAGGCGGTGGCGAGCCTGGCCGGGCTGGGCGCGGGTAAGGGCGGCTATTGGGAGGATTCGAACGGCTACGAATGGTATGCGGGGATATAGGCCGGAAACCTTTTTCCGCATTGCAGAAAGTCGTTACGATCCTAGTTTGAGAAGCGAGCGGGGGCTGTGATACGGGACGTGGTATGGCGTTGATTGATCGATTTTTCGAACGCGCGGTGAAGCGCGGGGATCTCACGGTTTACCACTCGGACGGCACCAGCCGCAGCTTCGGCGAACCCGATCCGGGCATTAGCCCGGTCACGATCCGGTTCGCGCCGGGCGCCGCCGCGGCGATCGTCCGCAACCCGTCGCTCGGCGCGGCCGAATGCTTCATGGACGGCCGGCTGACGATCGAACAGGGCGACATCCTCGACCTGATCCTGTTGATGACCGGCAACAATCGCTGGGAGGACGCCACCGCCGCGCTCGACCCCAAGCCGCTCGCCCGGCTTGCGAACAGCGTGATGCACAAGATCGGCCGCTACAACATGGCGCGGCAGTCGAAGCGGAACGTCGCGCACCATTACGATCTGTCACGGCGGCTCTACGATCTCTTCCTCGACGCCGACCGCCAGTATAGCTGCGCCTATTTCACCGATCCGGCGAACAGCCTCGAACAGGCGCAGATCGACAAGAAGGCGCATATCGTCGCCAAGCTGGCAATCGAGCCGGGGATGCGCGTGCTCGACATCGGCTGCGGCTGGGGCGGGATGGCGCTCTACATCCACGAGAAGACCGGCGCCGAAGTGGTCGGCGTGACCTTGTCGGAGGAGCAGCTCAAGGTCGCGCGCGAACGCGCCGCCGAGCGCGGCGTCCACGGCAAGGTCCGCTTCGAGCTGATCGATTATCGCGCGGTCGGAGGACAGTTCGACCGGATCGTCTCGGTCGGCATGTTCGAGCATGTCGGCACGCCGCAATACCGCGCCTTCTTCCGCAAGTGCCGCGAGCTGCTCACGCCCGAGGGGGTGATGCTGCTCCACACGATCGGCCGCGCCGGCGGGCCGGGGGTGACCGACACCTTCACGCTCAAGTACATCTTCCCCGGCGGCTACATTCCGGCGCTCTCCGAAATCGCGCAAGGCTATGAAGGCGTGCGGATGTTTCCCACCGACGTGGAAGTGCTGCGGCTGCACTACGCGCACACGCTCAAGGCCTGGTACGACCGTACCGTCGCGGCGAGGGACGAGGTCGTGGCGCTCTATGACGAGCGCTTCTTCCGGATGTGGACCTTCTACCTCGCCGGCTCGTACGCCGCGTTCCTCAACGGCGGGCTGGTCAACTACCAGCTGCAGATGTCGCGCTCGCGCACGGCGCTGCCGATCACACGCGATTATATGCTCGAGCGCGAACAGGTGCTGCGCGAAGACGAGACGCCGAAGCGCCTGTCTGCTTGAAACCCGCTCCTGCGGAAACAGGAGCCCTGGGAAGCGGTGTACTTAACTATCCTGGGCTCCTGCTTTCGCAGGAGCACTACCCGCTAGACTAGCACAATGGTTGCGCGTGCGGGCAGGGAACCCTAGAGCGCCCCCGGTTTTCCCATCAGCATAGCCGGAGTCGCCTGCCTCATGTCCGACAAGATCAACCGCGTCGTCCTTGCCTATTCGGGCGGGCTGGACACGAGCGTGATCCTGAAGTGGCTGCAGCAGGAATATCAGTGCGAGGTGGTGACCTTCACTGCCGATCTCGGCCAGGGCGAGGAGCTCGAGCCGGCGCGCCGCAAGGCTGAGCAGGCCGGTGTCAAGCCCGAGCACATCTTCATCGACGATCTGCGCGAGGAATTCGTCCGCGACTTCGTCTTCCCGATGATGCGCGCCAACGCGATGTACGAGGGGCTGTACCTGCTCGGCACTTCGATCGCGCGGCCGCTGATCGCCAAGCGCCAGATCGAGATCGCGCGCCAAGTCGGCGCCGATGCGGTCAGCCACGGCGCCACCGGCAAGGGCAACGACCAGGTCCGCTTCGAGCTCGGCTATTACGCGCTCAATCCTGACATCAAGGTAATCGCGCCCTGGCGCGAATGGGATCTCACCAGCCGCACCCGTCTGATCGAGTTCGCGGAAGCGCATCAGATCCAGGTCGCGAAGGACAAGCGCGGCGAATCGCCGTTCTCTACCGACGCGAACCTTCTCCACACCTCGTCCGAGGGCAAGGTGCTCGAGGATCCGTGGGAGGAGGTCCCCGATTACGTCTATTCGCGCACGGTCAATCCCGAGGACGCGCCCGACCAGCCAGAGAGCATCACGATTGATTTCGAACGTGGCGACGGCGTGGCGCTGAACGGCGAGGCGATGTCGCCCGCGACCCTGCTGACCGCGCTCAACGAGCTCGGCCGCAAGCACGGCATCGGCCGGCTCGACCTGGTCGAGAACCGCTTCGTCGGCATGAAGAGCCGCGGCATGTACGAGACTCCGGGCGGCACGATCTATCACCTCGCGCATCGCGGGATCGAGCAGATCACGCTCGACCGCGGCGCGGCGCATCTCAAGGACGAGCTGATGCCGCGCTATGCGGAGCTGATCTACAACGGCTTCTGGTTCGCGCCCGAGCGCGAGATGCTCCAGGCGGCGATCGATCACAGCCAGGCCAAGGTCAGCGGCACCGTCCGGCTCAAGCTCTACAAGGGCAATGTCATCGTCACCGGCCGCCGCTCGCCGAACAGCCTGTACAGCGAAAAGGTCGTCACGTTCGAGGACGATCAGGGCGCGTACGACCAGCGGGATGCCGCGGGGTTCATCAAGCTCAACGCACTGCGGCTGCGTTTGCTGGGTCGCCGCGATCTCTGATCGCGCCGTGGGGCTGCCCGGCCGCCGCGACGGCTAACGCCGCCTTAACCATGCGCGGCTAGGCCATGGCCATGCCCGCGCAGCAGCAGGACCGGCATTGGGGCGACCTCGGCGTCGCCCTGCTCCTCGCGGGGCTGCTGAGCTGCGCGTGGACGGTACAGGGCTTGGGACAACTCTCCGCGCTGCGGCTTCCCGACACCGACGATGTCGTCCGCCTCCAGCAGATCCGCGACTGGCTGGGCGGTCAGGCGTTCGGCGACCTTGCCCAGCACCGGCTCGGCGCGCCGCCCGGGCTCGAGATGCACTGGGCGCGGCTGGCGGACCTTGTCCCCGCCGGGCTGATCGCCTTGCTGTCGCCGCTGCTTGGCACGCATGCCGCCGAATTGACCGCGGTGATCGTCTGGCCGGCGCTGTTGTTCGCCGCGGCGCTGGCACTCGTCGCCGGGATCGCGCGCACGCTCGGCGCCTCGGGACCGCTCGCTGCGCTGGTCGCCGCGCTCGCTTATCCCGCGACGACCTTGTTCATGCCGGGACGGATCGACCATCACGGGCTCCAGCTGGTGCTGCTGCTCGTCGTGGTGCGGGCCGCGGTTGGAAAAGGGGGGCGGGTTTGGGGCGCTGCCGCCGGCGTCGCGACCACCGCTTCTCTGGTTGTCGGCATCGAGACCGCCCCGCTGCTCGCGGTCGCCGGTGCCGCCATCCTCTTTCGCTGGACCAAGGCGGGCCGAGAGGGGCAGGCGCTGCTTGGCGGTTATGCCGTCGCCTTGGTGCTGGCGCTCGCCGCGGCCTCGGCGGTGCTGCGCACCAGTGGCTGGAACTGGCCCGGTTGCGACGGCTTCACGCAGGAGCTGTGGCGCGCCGCGCAGCTCGGCGCGCTGGCGCCGCTCGCGCTCGCTCTATTTGGCTTCGCCGCGACCGGCGCGCGCGCGCGGACGATCGCGATTCTGTTCGCCGCGCCCGTCGCCGGCTTCGGCGCGCTCGCTTTGTCGCCCGATTGCCTCCAGCCCTACGGAGCGGTCGACCCGCTGCTCGCGCAGCTCTGGCTCGCCAATGTCGCCGAGGCGCAGCCGCTTCTCGGCGCGCCGCTCGGGCACGCGATCGGCTATGCCGGGCTGATGCTCGCTGGGATCGCGGCGAGCCTGTTCGCCTGGCGCAGCGCGCGCGACGATCGCTGGCTGATTCTTCTCGCGCTACAGCTTGCTGCGCTGGCACTGACCCTGATCCAATTGCGCGGCGCATATGCCGGCGCCCTCCTCGCCGCGCCGGCGCTCGCGGCGCTGATCACCGCGGCCCGGGCACGCGGTGTGCTGGCGTTGGTGCCGGCGTGGCTGGTCTCGGCGGGGCTGCTCTATCCGATCGCGGGCGACGCGGTTGCGCCGCGCACCGCCTCCGGACCAGCCGTCGCCGACTGCACCGGCCCCGCCGCGCTCGCGCGCCTCGCCGCGCTGCCGCCGGGCAGGCTGATGGCGCCGATCGACCTGGGCGCCTGGGCGCTGGCGGCTACGCCGCACCGCGTCGTCGCAGCACCCTATCATCGTAACGACACGGCCAATGCCGCGATGTATCGCTTCTTCCTCGGTCCGACCGAAAATGCCGCTTCGCTCGCGCGCCAGTGGCGGATCGACTATGTCGCCTTGTGCCCCGGCGATTTCGACGAGCTTGGCGCCCAGGCGCAGAGCCCCGCCCGGCTGAGCGGCGCGCTCGCCGCCGGCCGGCCGCCGGAATGGCTGCGGCCGATCTCGCCGCCGGGCGAAGCGCCGGCGCTGTTCGCCGTCGTTCCTCCCGCGGAGCCGAGCCGTTGAGCCGTGCCGAGAACGCCTGGTGGGAGACGCGCTGGTTTGCCGTGCTGGCGATCCTGTTCGCGCTCGTGCCGCTCGTGATGCCGGTGGTGCCGCCGTTCACCGACTTGGCCGGGCATCTCGCCCGCTACCGCGTGATGCTCGGCACCGATGCCGACACGCTGTCGCAATGGTATCGCTTCGAATGGCGCTTCGTCGGCAATCTCGGGGTCGACCTGCTGGTCGCCGGGATCGCGCCGCTGATCGGGCTCGAGCCTGCGGTCAAGGCGGCGGTGATGCTGATCGTCGCGCTGACCGTGACCGGCATCCTGTGGATCTCGCGCGAGGCGCATGGCCGAGTCCAGCCCTGGGCGCTGCTCGCGCTGCCGCTTGCCTATAACTACCCGCTCCAGTTCGGCTTTGTGAATCACTGTCTGGCGATGGCGCTGGCGCTCAACGCGTTCGCATTGTGGCTGCGGCTCGGGCGCCTCAGCCGGACGCGGCTGCGCGCGGCCTTGTTCGTCCCGCTCGCGGCGGTGGTATGGGTCGCACATGTCGTCGGCTGGGGCGCGCTGGGACTCATGGTCTTCGGTGCCGAACTCGCCCGCGCGCGCGAGGCGGATCGCTGGCCGCAGGCGATCCTGCGCGCCGGTCTCGCCTGCCTGCCGCTCGCGCTGCCCTTCCTGTTCCTGATCCTCTGGCGCTCCAACGAAGGCCACAGCATCACCGAGCGCTTCTTCAACTTCCGCCTCAAGGCCGGCTGGCTGGCGATGCTGTTCCGCGACCGCTGGCCCGAATTCGACATGGCGTCGGCGGCGCTTGTCGGCATCCTGCTCTATCGCGGGCTGCGCAGCGCGACCGTCACTGTGTCGCGACCCGTCGGCATCGCCTGTCTGCTGCTGCTCGCCGCGTTCGTGCTGCTGCCCTTCATGCTGTTCATGTCAGCCTATGCCGATATGCGGCTCGCCGCTTATATCGCGATGCTCGCCTTGCTCAGCCTGCGCGCCGGCGCGGCGATGCCGTTTCGCGAAAAGGCGGCGATGGCGCTGATCGGACTGGCCTTTTTCGGCGCGCGGATCGCCGGCAACACCGCCAGCCTGTGGATCGGCGGCAATGATTGGGAACGCCATCTCGCCGCGCTCGACCATGTCCCCCGCGGCGCGCGTCTCGCCACTTTCGTCGGCGAGACCTGCGGCCAGGCCTGGGCGCAGCGCCGCACCAGCCATCTCTCGGGTTTCGCGGTCGCCCGCCGTGCCGCGTTCAGCAACGACCAATGGCGCCTCGGCGGCAGCACGCCGATGCAGATCGTCGTGCCCGACCTGCGCGACTATGACAGCGATCCCTCGCAGATGGTGCTGCAGGACTGGTGCAAGCTCGAGCCCGGCTTCGTGCCGCTCGACGTCGCGCTGAGCCATCTGCCGCGCGACCGCTTCGACTATGTCTGGCTGATCGACCCGCCGACGTTCGATCCGCGCCTCGTCGCGGGGATGACGATCGTCTGGCGCAACGGTTCGGACACGCTCTATCGGATCGACCGCCGCGCGCACTGATGCGCCGCAACCGCGCAAAGCGGCCATTGCGACGATCGAGGCCGGACCCTAAAGCGGCGCGATGAACAGGGGCGAAAGGCCGCATTGGTGGCAGACACGGTGGTTCGTAGCGCTCGCCACCTTCCTGGCGATCGTGCCGTTGCTGTGGCCCGACATTCCGCCGCTCGTCGACTTGCCCGGACATATGGGGCGCTACCGCGTCCAGCTCGTCTGGGACCAATTCCCGCACCTGCACGAATGGTATAATTTCAACTGGAGCCTGATGGGCAATCTCGGGGTCGACCTTTTGGTGATCCCCTTGTCCAAGCTGTTCGGGCTCGAGCTCGCGGTGAAATTGATCGTCATCACGATCCCCGCGATGACGGTCGCCGGGCTGCTGCTGATCGCGCGCGAGGTGCATGGCCGGATCCCGGCGACCGCATTGTTCGCGCTGCCGCTCGCCTATGCGTTTCCCTTCCATTTCGGCTTCGTCAATTTCGCGCTGTCGATGGCGATGGCGATGCTTGCCTTCGGCTGGTGGCTGCGGCTCGGCCGGCTCGGCAAGTTCGGCTTCCGCGCGATGGTGTTCCTGCCGATTTCCGTGCTGATCTGGATCACGCATACCTTCGGCTGGGGCGTGCTCGGCGTGCTCGCTTTCTCGGCCGAACTGGTCCGCCACCACGACGCCAATCGCGGCCAGGGCTTCGCGCGCACCTGGCTGCTGCCCTGGTTCCAGGCGGGGATCCAGTGCCTCGTCCTCGCGCCGCCGGTCTTGCTGATGCTGATGTGGCGCAGCGGCGGCCACGTTACCGGGCAGACCGCGGACTGGTTCAACTGGCGCGCCAAGATGCTGTGGATCGTCCAGGTCTTCCGCGATCGCTGGCAATTGTTCGACATCGCCTCGGTTGGCGTGCTGTTCCTGCTGCTGTTCAAGGCGATCCGCGACCCGAACCTCCAATATTCGCGCAACCTCGGCCTGTCGTTCCTGCTGCTCGCAGCGGTCTATGTGCTGCTGCCGCGGATCGTGTTCGGCTCGGCCTATGCCGATATGCGGCTGGTACCGTTCCTGATCGCGATCGGCATCCTCGCGATCCGCCCCAAGCCGGGCATGTCGATGCGCGGCGCGGCGTTGGTCGCGGCGCTCGGCATGGCGTTCTTTACCGCGCGGGTCGCGGCGACGACGTGGAGCTTCTTCCTCTACGACAAATCCTATGACCGCGAACTGAAGGCGCTCGACCATCTGCCCGAGGGCGCGCGGCTGGTCAGCTTCGTCGGCGAGACCTGCTATAACGAGTGGAAGATGACGCGCCTCCAGCACGTCCCCGCGCTCGCGCTCGAACGCCGGCTCGCCTACACCAACGATCAATGGTCGATGCCCGGCGCGCAGTTGCTGACCGTGCGCTATGCCGCGGCGAAGCGCTTCGCGCACGATCCGTCGCAGATCGTCACCGACGTGCAGTGCCCGCGCGAATGGTGGCGGCCGGTTCCCTGGGCGCTCGCCCGCTTCCCGCGCGATGCATTCGATTATGTCTGGATGATCCGCCCGCCGGCATTCCCGCAGCGCTTCATGCAGGGGCTGATCCCTGTCTATGTCGACAGCCACAGCAATAGCGGGCTCTACAAGGTCGACCACAGCGTGCAGGCGCCGGTCATCCGGCCGGGCGAATTGCCGCTGCCCAAATGGGAGCGCCAGATCATCCTCAACGACGGTCGACAGTTTACCAGCAATCTGCCCGAGCCCGAGGCTTCGCCGTCGCCGGCGGCAGAGTAGCTATCAACAGCGCGAAGACCTAAATCCGTTCGTGCTGAGCTTGTCGAAGCACCGTTCTTCTTCCTCGCCCGATCAAGAAGAACGGCCCTTCGACAAGCTCAGGGCGAACGGGGAAGAACGGTACTCCGCTCACCCCTCGCGCTTGAACGGCATCATTTCGCCGAGCCATTCCTGCTCGCGCTCGACTGCCTCGCGCTCGCGCGCCAAGAAATCGGCGACCGCGCGGCGGAACCCCGCATTCGGGATATAGTGCGCCGACCAGGTCGTCACCGGGGCATAGCCGCGCGCGAGCTTGTGCTCGCCCTGCGCGCCGGCCTCGACGCGCTGCAGCCCGCGCGCGATCGCCGCGTCGATCGCCTGGTAATAGCAAAGCTCGAAATGGAGGAACGGCACTTCCTCGACCGCGCCCCAATAGCGCCCGTACAGCGCATCGCCGCCGATCAGGTTGAGCGCGCCCGCGATCGGCACCCCGTCGCGCTCGGCGAGGATCAGCAGCACCTTGTCGGCCATCTCGGCGCCGAGCAGCGAGAAGAAGCTGCGCGTGAGATAGGGCTGGCCCCATTTGCGCGAGCCGGTGTCCTGATAGAATGTCCAGAACGCGTCCCAATGCGCTTCGCTGATCTCGGCACCGGTCAAGTGCCGCACGGTCAGCCCCTCGAGCGCAGCGGCGCGCTCCTTCCGGATCGCCTTGCGCTTGCGGCTCGACAGCGCCGCGAGGAAGTCGTCGAAGCCGGCATAGCCGTCATTCTGCCAGTGGAACTGGGTGCCCGCGCGGACCAGCCATCCCGCCGCCTCGAACCAGTGCAACTGGTCCGCGCCGACGAAGGTGACGTGCGCCGAGGACAATTCGTTCTGGTCGGTCACTGCCTCGATCGCCGCGATCAGCGCCGACGCGATGGCGGGTTCGCGGAGCAGCAGCCGCGGCCCGGGCACTGGGGTGAACGGCACGGCGACCTGGAGCTTGGGATAATAGTCGCCGCCGGCGCGCTCCCAGGCATCGGCCCAGCCATGGTCGAAGACATATTCGCCCTGGCTGTGCGACTTGACATAGGCCGGCGCGATCCCCGCGGCGCACCCGTCGGCGCCGTCGACCACGATCGGCAGCGGCTGCCAGCCGGCGCGCGCCGTAGCCGAGCCCGAGCGTTCGAGGATCGACAGGAAGCGGTGCGAGACGAACGGGTTGCCGGCGCCAGCGCAGGCGTCCCACTCGGCCGAGGGGATCGAGGCGACGCCATCGGCGATACGAGCGGTAATCGGCTGCGAACTCACGAGGGGCAAGATAGGGGCGGAGTTCGGCGAGCGGGAGGGGTATTCCGTCATTGTGCCGAAGCCAGAGTCTCACGCTGCCTGTTAAATCCGAACCTGTTCCCCGGCGAAGGCCGGGGCCCAGTCTCGGCGAAGTCGCAGATGCAGCACGACCTAACCAAGCGTTTGCAACTGGGCCCCGGCCTTCGCCGGGGAACAGGGGTCGCCTGGATCGAATGCTGGATGCCTACTCCGGGACGACGCTACGAACCTGCCTCCCCCACGGGCCACTGCGTCACCCGGATGTCGCGCACCGGATAGGGGATCAGGATCCCATGCTCCTTGAACAGCAGCCAAAGCCGGTTGAGCACGTCGCTGCGAACGTTGCCGACGCCGCTCTCGGGGTCACTGATCCACACCAGGATCTCGTGCTCGACGCCCTTCTCGCCGAACGCCATCAGCCAGACATTGGTTTTGGGGGTGTCCAGCACGCGCGGGCTTTCCGCCGCGGCGCGCAGCATCAGTTCCTGCGCGAGCTGGAGGTCGCAGTCATAAGCGACGGTCACAGGGATGCGGACGCGGACGTTGCGGTCGGTGTAGGACCAGTTCTCGACCTCCTGCGTCATCAGATTCTCGTTGGGAATCAGATGCTCCTTGCCGTCGCGGGTGACCACCGAGACGGCGCGTACGCCGATCTTGTTGACCCAGCCGAAACTGTCTCCGACGACGATCACGTCCCCCGGCTTGATCGACCGGTCCATCAGCAGGATGATTCCCGCGATCAGATTGCCGATCGTCTTCTGCAACCCGAAACCGATCGCCAGCCCGAACGCGCCTGAGAATACTGCGAACGCGGTCAGGTCGATCTGGAGCAGGTCGACGCCGATGAAGAAGGCGAGCACCACCGCGGTGATCGTCGCGAGCTTCTGGACGAGCAGCTTCTGGGTCGGATCGAAGCCGCGCGCGCGGCCGATCATCTGGCTCAGCACGCGGTTGACCAGTCGCACCCCGGCGAACAGCAGCAACACCGTGATGCCGACGGTGAGTGCCGAGAGCAGCGACAGCCGGCGCTGCCCGACCTGGATGCCGACCCGGTCGAGCGTCGCCTCGACCGCGCCGAACCCGCCGATCGCGTGGCTGAGAACGAACAGGAAAGCGAGCAAGGCCAATGTCCACGCCGCCCAGCGCGGCAGGTTGAGCGTGCGCAATATCGTCGCAGCGAGCATCGCCACGGCAAAGGCCTCGGCGAGCCCGGTCACCAGCGCGCCGAGCGGCAGCCATGGCCAGCTTGCGAGGAGCAAGGCAAGCAGCACCGCCGCACTGCCCCAGCGGACGATCGCGCAGGCGCGCAGCTGGAAGGTGGCGCTATCGCCGTTGAGATGCTCGGCCCAGGCCGCGGCGATCCGCGCGCCGATACGCTGCCCGGCAACCCAGCCTAGCGCGAGCGCAAGCGCCGCCAGCCCTGCGCCGATCGCGGCCTCTGTGATCTCGGCGGCGCCCGGCAGATTATGTCCTGCCAGCCACGCCCCGAGCCGTTCCATCACCCGCGCACCGCCGCGAAGCGCTCGAGTCCGGCCTCGAGATCGGCGATCAGATCGTCGGCATCCTCGAGCCCGATCTGGAGCCGGACGAGCGGTCCCTCGGCTTCCCATCGGGTCGCGCTGCGGTGGCGCTGCGGGTCGACCGGGATCGCGAGGCTTTCGAACCCGCCCCAGCTATAGCCGATGCCGAAATGCCTGAGCCCGTCGATCAAGGCGGCGCGGGCCGCTTCGCCGCCGCCATTGAGCACGAACGAGAACAGCCCCGATGCGCCGCGGAAGTCGCGAACGAACGTCATATGGCCGGGGCAGTCGGGGAGCGCGGGATGGAGCACGCGCGCCACTTCGGGCCGGTCCTCAAGCCATTCGGCGATCTTGAGCGCCGAGCGGCCGTGCTGGTCGAGCCGCACCGCCATCGTCCTGAGGCCGCGCGCGCCCAGCCACGCATCGTCGGGGCTCGCGGTCTGGCCGAGCTGGTAGGTGGCGGCGCGCAGCCGCTGATACTGCCCATCGGCCGCGGTCACCGATCCGAGCATCACGTCCGAATGGCCGACGACATATTTGGTGCAGGCGAGGATCGAATAGTCGATCCCGAGCGCGATCGCGGGAAGCAGGAGCGGCGTTGCCCAAGTATTGTCGAGCAGCGTGGTGATCCCGCGGTCCTTGGCGACGCCGACGATCGCGGGGATGTCCTGCACCTCGAAGGTCAGGCTGCCCGGGCTCTCCATGAAGATCGCCTTGGTGCGCTCGCTGCACAATTCGGCGATCCCCGCGCCGATCAGCGGATCGTAATAGGTCGTGGTGATACCGAAGCGCTTGAGCAGCCCGTCGGCGAGGCCGCGGGTCGGGTCATAGGCACTGTCGGTCAGCAGCAGTTCGTCGCCGGGTTCGAGCACCGCCAGCAGTGCCGACGCGATCGCGGCAACGCCCGACGGATAGAGCAAAGTCGCCTCGGCGCCGGGCTCGAGCTCGGTCAGCGCATCGGCGAGCGACCATTGCGTCGGGGTCCCGCGGCGGCCGTAGAAGAGCTTGTGGTGCGTATCGGCGGCGCCGCGCGCGCGCAGTTCGGCGACATTGTCGTAGAGGATCGTCGAGGCGCGCCACACCGGCGGATTGACCACGCCTTGCGTCCATTCCTCGCGACGCCCGGCCTGGACGACCTTGGTCGCGTCCTTCTCGTCGCTCATGCCGGGCCCAGTGCCTTTGCAGTATCGGGGCGAGCGCCCCATTCGGACCAGCTGCCGTCATAGACCGGCACGTCGCGGCCGATCAGATGGCCGGCAAAGGCATTCACGCAGGCAGTGATCCCCGATCCGCACGTCGCGACCAGCGGCCGGTCGAGATCGATCCCGGCATCGGCGAAAAGCGTTTCGATCGCTTCGGGCGCCTTCCATGTACCATCGGCTTCGAAGAAGCGGCCCTGCGGAATATTCTTCGATCCCGGGATGTGGCCTGGGGCGCATTCCTTGCGCGGGTCGGGCTCCTCACCGGAGAAGCGCGCCGCCGAGCGTGCGTCGACGATCTGCTCGTCGGTCGCCTGCATCTCGGCGAGGCTGCGCACCTGCGTGCGCGGCATGCCTGCCTCGAACGACGAACGGGCGGGGACCGGCGCGTCATGCGCCAGCGGGCGACCCTCGGCGATCCACTTGGCGATCCCGCCGTCGAGCAGGCTCGCCGCGAGACCGAACCGGCCGAGAACCCACCAGGCGCGGCAGGAGGTGTGGTGCGGACTGTTGTCGTAGAGCACCACGCGGCTTTCGGCGGTGATCCCCAATGCCGCCATCCGCCCCTCGAAAAGGTCGCGCGGGGGCAGCATCGAGGGCAGCGGATCGTTCGCATCGACCAGCGTGTCGAGGTCGAGCAGCAGCGCGCCGGGAATATGTCCGGCGGCATATTCGGCTTGCGGATCCTGCTTCGCCGATCCGGGTAGGGTCGAGGTGTAGGTGGCGTCGAGCACCACGAGGTCGTCTGCGCCCAAGGCGTTCGCGAGCCATTCTGTCGTCACGAGTGCGTCCATGTCTTCGTCCTAGATGGATGCAAAGGCCGCGTCGATCACCTACATGGCCCGCATGGAACCCAAGCATCTCGGCCAGACCTCTTCGCTCCCCGCCTCGCCGGAGGAAGCGGAGCTCGATTACGTACCCAATCCGCGCGTAGGCAGCCGCTACATGATCCGCTTCGCCGCGCCCGAATTCACGTCGCTTTGCCCGATCACCGGCCAGCCCGATTTCGCGCATCTCGTAATTGATTACGTGCCCGGCGCGACGATCGTCGAATCCAAGTCCTTGAAGCTGTTCCTCGGCAGTTTCCGCAACCATGGCGCGTTCCACGAGGATTGCACCGTCGGCATCGGCGAGCGGCTGTTCGCCGAGATGCAGCCCGAATGGCTGCGGATCGGCGGCTATTGGTATCCGCGCGGCGGGATCCCGATCGACGTGTTCTGGCAGTCGGGCGAATCCCCCGCTGGGGTGTGGATCCCGCCTCAGGATGTGCCCGGTTACCGCGGCCGAGGCTGAACCTCACATTTACAGCACGCTTCGTCGGATTCGTGCATGTTGCATTGCAACAAGAATGAAACCATATTCCTTTGCGAGAGTTGGGAGGGACATAACGGGCTTTCGACGGCCCGGCTTGTTTGCATTAGCGAAGGAATAGGAATGGCGCCGTTCATGATTGGAGCAGGGATCAATCACCTCGCGCTCATCGGCAACTTTCTCCCGCGCAAGTGCGGACTCGCCACCTACACGACCGACACCTATAACGCGCTCAAGCAGCGTTATCCGGAGCTTCGCGTCGACGTCTTCGCGATGGACGATCATCCTGGCCGCTACGATTATCCAGATGCAGTGACCCGCGCGATCCCGCAGCACGACCGCGCCGCCTATCTCGACACCGCCCGCGCGATCGAGGCGAGCGGTGCGCAGGCGCTGTGGATCCAGCACGAATACGGCATCTATGGCGGCCCGGCTGGCGACTATCTGATCGCATTGATCGATCGCCTGTCGATCCCGGTGATCACCACGCTCCACACCGTCCTCGAAAAGCCGAGCGCCGATGAGCGCCGGGTGATGGAGGCGCTGCTGCGCCGCTCGTCGCGGATCATCGTGATGGCCGAGAAGGGCCGCGACATTCTCAAGCGCGTGCACGGTGCCGACGACAAGAGCATCGTCATGATCCCGCACGGCGTGCCCGACCGCGCCTTCGCCGATCCCGACAGCATGAAGCCGAACTTCGGCTGGGAAGGCCGCGAGGTCATCCTCACTTTCGGGCTGCTCGCGCCGAACAAGGGGCTCGACACGATGATCGCGGCGCTGCCGCAGGTCGTCGCGAATCACCCGCAGGCGCTGTATGTCATTCTCGGCGCGACGCACCCGAACCTCGTCGCGCATGAGGGCGAAGCGTATCGCGATCGCCTCAAGGCGCTTGCCGAGGAAAAGGGCGTCGCCGGGCACGTCCAGTTCATCGACGCGTTCGTCGAGCATGATGAATTGATCGACTATCTCGAGGCCGCCGACCTCTACGTCACGCCGTACAGCAATCCGGCGCAGATCACCTCGGGGACGCTGTCCTACGCCGTCGGCGTCGGCAAGCCGGTGATCTCGACGCCCTATGTCCACGCGACCGAGATTCTCGCCGACGATCATGGCGTCCTCGTCGATTTCGGCGATAGCGCCGCCTTTGCCCGCGAGATCGACCGGCTGCTGACCGACACGGCTGAGCGTCAGGCGCTGGCGCAGCGGGCCTATGCCCGCGGCCGCACGATGATCTGGCCGCGCCTTGCCGAGAATGCGATGGCTGAGCTGGGCGCGATCGTCGCCGCCAAGCCGCGGCGCTTCGCCAAGGCGACCGCCGAACTCGCGACGCTCGCTCCGGACATCGCCGCGGTCGAGCGGATGAGCGATTCGACCGGCATGCTCCAGCATTCGATCTATTCGGTCCCCGATCGCCGTCACGGCTATTGCATCGACGACAATGCTCGCGCGCTGATCTTGATGTGCAAGATGGAAGGGATCGACGAGGCCGTTCGCGACAAGTGGACGACGATCTATGGCGGGTTCGTGCAATATGCCTGGAACGCCGACCAGCGCCGCTTCCGCAACTTCATGAACTTCGATCGCACCTGGTGCGAGGACGTCGGGTCGGAGGATTCGAACGGCCGCGCGCTCTGGGCTTTGGGCGTCACCGCACGCGACGCCCGCGCGCAGAAGCATCGCGACTGGGCATCGACCTTGTTCGACAGCACCGCCTCGATCGCGCTGGAGCTGCTCGCCCCGCGCGCGCATGCCTTCGCGATGCTCGGCGCCGCGGCGATGATCGAGGCGCATCCGGGCCATTCGCTCTCGCGCACGATCCTCACGCGCTATGGCGAAGAGCTGATCGCCTTGCTCGCCGAGGCGCGCCGCCCCGAATGGCAGTGGTTCGAGATCGTCCTGGCATATGACAATGCCCGGCTGCCCGAAGCGCTGCTCCGCGCCGGCAAGGTGCTTGGCCGCAAGGACTTCGTCCAGGTCGGGCTCGAGACGCTCGACTGGATCGTCGAGAAGCAAACCTCGCCCGAAGGCCGCTTCCGCGCGGTCGGCAGCGAGAGCTTCGGCCGGCCGCCTTATTCCGAACCGCTCCAGTTCGACCAGCAGCCGCTGGAGGCCCAGGCCACCGTCGAGGCCTGCGTCGCCGCCTATGATGTGACCGGCGACAAGCGCTGGTACGAGGAGGCGATGCGCGCCTATCGCTGGTATCTCGGTGCCAACGATCTCGAGCTTCCGCTGGCGACCGCGCAGGATGGCGGCTGCTTCGACGGCCTGATGCCGGGCGGTTTGAACCGAAATCAGGGCGCCGAGTCGATTCTCGCGCTGCAATTGGCGAATTGCGCGATTTCCGTACTTTCAAAGCCCGCGGAAAACGTGGAAAGCACCCCCCGCACCGCCGCCGCGTAGCCCTGCGCGACGGCAATATCGGGACGCTACGGGGGACGAATGCAGGAATTGTTCAATCACACGCTGCGGCTTCGCGCCGATCCTTCGCGCGTGGTGGTTCGTCCGTTTCACATCGCCTGGGCGCAGAACGGCTCGGGCCCGAGCCGTTCGGAACGCATCGTCCAGGAGGTCCTGGCGATGTCGCCCGGCGAGGCGAGCGCGCAGCTGGAGATCGTGCTCAAGGATTTCGAGGCGCGCCACTGGCAGACGCGCCGCGTGTTCATGACTCGCTATGACGAGATCGAGAACATGCTCAAGCTCGACGGCAGCGCGATCGGTGACGAGAAGCGCCAGCTGCTCGGCGCCTATTTCTGCCACGAATATAGCTATGCCGCTGCCGCCTTGATGAATCCCAGCGCGGTGCCGCATTACGATCAGTCGGGCATGCCCAAGGGCAGCATGCGCATCCTGATGTCGCTGCGCGCGGTGGGCGAGGGGCACATTTCCTCGGTCTCGTTCCGCGAAGGCATCATCACCGACAAGAACGAGCTCAGCCTCGCCCCCGAGCCGCCCTTCGCCACCGCCGCCGATGCGCGCGAGGAGGACGAAGACACGATGCCCGAGGGCCCGGTGACGGTCTATCGCCACCGCGATTCGACTTTGTCCGGCACGGTGATCTTCCCGATCACCAAGGCGCAGTCGAACGGCCTCGAAGACCTGCGCATCTGCCACTTCACGCATGACGACGGCAGCGAGGAATGGATCGGCACCTATACTGCCTATAACGGCTCGGTGATCCAGTCCGAGCTGATGCGCACGCGCGACTGGCGCGCGATCGACCTCGTGCCGATGAGCGGCAGCGCCTCGCGCAACAAGGGCATGGCGCTGTTCCCGCGCAAGATCGACGGCAAGTACATGATGCTCGGCCGCCAGGACGGCGAGAACATCTTCCTCCACACTTCGGAGGACATCACCCATTGGGAAGGCGGCGAGCTGCTGATCAAGCCGCAATATCCGTGGGAGCTCGTCCAGATGGGCAATTGCGGCCCGCCGATCGAAGTCGACGAAGGCTGGCTGGTGCTCACCCACGGCGTCGGCGCGATGCGCAAATATTCGATCGGCGCGGCGCTGCTCGACAAGAACGACCCGTCCAAGGTGCTCGCGCGCTCGCAGGAGCCGCTGCTCGCCGCCGCCGACCAGGACCGCGAGGGCTATGTGCCGAACGTCGTCTATACCTGCGGCGCGATCCGCCACGGCGACAAGATCTTCATCCCGTACGGCGTGGCCGACAGCTCGGTGGCGTTCGCGTTCGTACCGATCAAGGCCCTGCTCGAGGCGATGGGGTAAGGCGGATCGGCATTCGGAAATCGGCCGTCTGCTCAGCGCGGCAGAGTGTGTCCGCCGGCCCGTTCGCCGCGAGACTGGCTCAGCCGCCTTCCCGACAGGTCAAGTAGCGCCCCTTCATTCCAACCACGGCCTGCTCGCCGGGGACTACGTCCGTGAACGCGTTTCCGCGCTTGGTGCCGATCGTGATGCGCGCAGGCCCCACGACGCGGCATGAGATCGCTTGGCCATCCTGCTGGCAGGACTTGTCCAAAGCCTGGCTCGCGGTGGACCCTTCGATCGGATCGACTCGGAAGCTGGCGCCTGCCGTACCGCCGAACAAGGCGGCGCCGACGCCGCCCAGCATGTTCACGCGCCAAGACCCGTCACCCTGGGGCTTGAAGCCAGTTTGGGGCGATAGACGCGCACAGACACCGTCCGCAGGTTTCACTTCCTGCCCCCGAGCGCCCGTGATTGCGCACAGTCCTGCAAGCAACACCACCACGATACGTCGCATGAATACACTCCACCCGAGCCTGAACGGCCGCTGCCGGTTCCTATTACGTCTCACCGATAGTTTGCGATATCCTGATCAGTCGCCGATTCGCTTGCCGCCGGGACGCTCGCGACCAGCCGGCGCGTGACCGCATAGACCGCCGCGATCAGCCCGAAGAACAGCAGCGGCGCGATCCACAGCGCCACGCTCTCGAACCCCTCGCCCATCACCGCCAGCGGCGCGTCGTTGGGCGGGATCGGCGAATTGCGATTGGCCCAGGCGAGGATGCCCGCGAACGCCACCCCGAACAGGCTCTCGCCGACGATCAGCCCGGTCGCGGCGAGCACGCCCATCCGCTCGGCGAACTCCGGGTTCTTGCTGCGCATCGCCCAGCGATTGTAGAAATGCCCGATCACCGCGCCGACCGGGATCAGCAGGGTGAGCGCCATCGGCAGATAGATGCCCATGCCCACCGCGAGCGGCGGCAGGCGCATCTTGCCGGCACGGCCGAGAAGCTCGTCGATCACGATCACGCCCGCGCCGATCGCGGCGCCGATCCCGATCAGCCCCCAATCGATGTCGCCGCCTAGCACGCCCTTGGCAATCGACGAGATCAGCGCCGCCTGCGGTGCCGACAGCGCGTTGGGGCCGGCGCCGGGCATGCCGACAAAGCCGAGCGTGTCCTTGAGCAAATCGAGCACGAGCGGGATCGCGAGGCTGCCGAACACCACGCCCATCACCAAAGCGACCTGCTGCTTCCACGGCGTCGCGCCGACCAGCTGCCCGGTCTTGAGGTCCTGGAGGTTGTCGTTCGAGATCGTCGCGATCGAGAAGACGATCGCGGTGGTGAACAAGGCATAGGCGATCAGCGCGTTGGTCCGCGTCGGATCGGCCTCATGCCCGAAGATCGCGACGAGCAGCAGCGACGCGCCGAGCACCGCGAGGATGCCGACGCCCGAGACCGGCGAGTTCGACGCGCCGATTAGCCCGGCCATATAGCCGCAGATCGCCGCGATCAGCACCCCGACGACGAGCAGATAGACCAAAGAGCCGCCGATCACCGCGACCGGGTAATCGTGCACCGGTCCGCCCGCCGAGAAGCTCCACAGCAGCCAGGCGATCGGGACGAGCGTCGCCAGCGTGACCAAGGCGACGATCCCGATCGGCAAGTCGCGCTCGGTGATGTCGAGCGTCTGGCCCGCGGTGCGCGCGCGAGATGCTGCCAGCGCCGAGCGCAGTCCGGCGACGATCGGGCCGATGATCTTGAGCAGCGACCAGATCGCCGCGACGCCGATCGTGCCTGCGCCGATGAAGCGCACCTGTCCGCGGAAGGTGCCGCCCACCAGCGCGTCGATCCCGGCCGAGGCATCGCCGAACGATGCGAAATACGGGACCAACGTCGTCCAGGAAATGATCATCCCGAAGAACATCGCCGCGCCGACCGAGAGGCCGACGAGATGCCCCACGCCGATCAGCAGCATGGACCAGCTTGTCGAGAAGCCCGTCGCCGTGCCGCCGATCGCGAAATTCTTGCCCGCTTCCTCGGCGACCAGCTTCATCTTGGCGAGCAGCGCGAAAGCGCCCGAGAACAGCGAGCCGAGCATCAGTACGCGCAGTCCGCCGGCATTCTCGACATCGCCGGCGCGGCTGTTCGAGCCGACCTTGAGCACTTCGGCCGCAGCGACGCCTTCGGGATAGGGCAGGTCGGTGCCGGTGACGAGCGCGCGGCGCAGCGGCACCGAGAACATCACCCCGAGCACGCCGCCGGTGGAGCACACGGCGACCGTCGTCCAATAAGGGAAGCCCGACCACCAGCCGACCATGATCAGCCCGGGCAGCACGAACACGATCGCGGCCAGGGTGCCCGCGGCGCTGGCGATCGTCTGGACGATGTTGTTCTCGAGGATCGAGCTGCCGCGGAAGAAGCGCAGGATCGCCATCGACACCACCGCCGCAGGGATCGAGGTCGCGAAGGTGAGGCCGACCTTCAACCCGGCATAGACGTTGGCGGCAGTGAACAGGATCGTGATCAGCGCGCCCAGGACGACGCCGCGCAGCGTCAGTTCGGCAGTCGGGCGGGGGGCTGTGGCCATTCGGCGCTCCTTGGAAACGTTTGAGCGAGCTTAGCCACAAGTAGCGCGCGCGGGCAATGAACGGCCTTACCGGCGCGACGTCGCTGCGCAAATCCTCCCCCGGAGGGGGAGGGGGACCGCGAAGCGGTGGAGGGGTAGCTTTCCACCAGCGTCGCAGCCTGAGGCGCGCTACCCCTCCGTCAGCTTCGCTGCCACCTCCCCCTCCGGGGGAGGATTTTAGAATCAGCCCCGGAACAGCCCGCCGAGGACGCCGCGGATCAGCTGCGCGCCGATGCCCTGCGAGCGCCGCCCACGCCCGCCGAAGATCTCGCGGCCGACTTCGTTGGCCACCTGCCGCCCCAGCGACGACGAGGCGGACCGCGCCGCCGATGTCGCCATCTTGGCCCAGGGCGACGTCGCGGTCGCCTGCGCGCGCTGGGTGGCGAGGCGGGTGCGCTCGGCCTCCTTGGCGATCCGCGCCTGCTCCTTGGCCTGCGCCGCGGCGGCCTTGTCGGCTTCGCTCTCGGCCTTGGCTTCGGCTGCCGCAGCGACCGCCTCGTCGGCCTTGGCGGCGAGCATCTCCTCGGCCGATTCGCGGTCGATCGCCGTATCGTATTTGTCGCCGACCGCGTCGGTGGTGATCAGCACCGCACGCTCGTTCGTCGCCAGCGGCCCGACCCGCGTGCCCGGCGCGCGGATCAAGGTGCGCTGCACCGGCGAGGGCGAGCCGTCTTCCTGCAGCACCGAAACCAGCGCCTCGCCGACCTTCAGCTCGGTGATCGCGGTCGCGACGTCGACATCGGGATTGACGCGGAAGGTCTCCGCTGCCGAGCGGACCGCCTTGGCGTCCTTTGGCGTGAAGGCGCGGAGCGCATGCTGGACGCGGTTGCCGAGCTGGCCGGCGACGTCCTCGGGAATGTCGATCGGGTTCTGCGTGACGAAATAGACGCCGACGCCCTTGGAGCGGATCAGCCGCACGACCTGCTCGATCTTGTCGAGCAGTGCCTTGGGGGCGTCGTCGAACAGCAGATGCGCCTCGTCGAAGAAGAAGACGAGTTTGGGCTTGTCCGGGTCGCCGATTTCGGAGAGCGTCTCGAACAGCTCGGACAGCATCCACAGCAGGAAGCTGCCGTACAGCCGGGGCGAGGCCATCAGCTTGTCGGCGGCGAGGATGTTGACCACCCCGCGGCCACTCTCATCGGTACGGATGAACTCTGCAATGTCGAGCGCCGGCTCGCCGAAGAAATTCTCAGCGCCTTGCGTGCGCAGCTGGAGCAATTGGCGCTGGATCGTGCCGATGCTGGCCTTGGTGACATTGCCGAACTTGGTCGAGAGCTCGCTGGCGCGCTCGGCGCAATGCGACAGCATCGCCTGGAGGTCGTCGAGGTCGAGGAGCAGCAGCCCTTCCTCGTCGGCGACGTGGAAAGCGACGTTGAGCACGCCCTCCTGGGTGTCGTTCAAGTCGAGCAGCCGCGCGAGCAGCAGCGGCCCCATCTCGGAGATCGTCGCGCGGATCGGATGGCCCTGCGCGCCGAACAGGTCCCAGAGCTGCACCGGCAGGGCGTCGTAGCGCCATTCGCCGTCGCCGATTTCCGCGGCGCGCTTGGCGAAGATGTCGTGAGTCTTGGCGGTCGGCGATCCGGCCATGCCGAGCCCCGACAGGTCGCCCTTCACGTCGGAGACGAACACCGGCACGCCCGCGGCCGAGAAGCCCTCGGCCAGGACCTGCAGGGTCACCGTCTTGCCGGTACCGGTCGCGCCGGCGATCAGCCCGTGGCGATTGGCGCGGCGGAGCACCAGCTCCTGCCGGACGCCGTTGGCGCTGCCAATGAAAATGCCCGTCTCTTCCGCCATCGCCGAACTCCGTTTCAGGAGGTCTGCTTTAGGGAAGAAACGGGCATTGGTCAGCCCCGCGGCGCGCGATTAGCCCGCCGGGTCGATCTTCAGGGCGATCAGGCGCGGCTGCGACTGCCCCCGCGTGAGCACGTAGAGCAGCACCTGCTTGCGCCCGGCGCTGCGTGCCTGCTGAACCGCACGCGAAAGATCGGCAGCCGAGGCGACCGGCACATTGTTCACACGCGTGATCACCAAACCGCGCCCGAAGCCGTTGGCGGCGGCGTCGCTGTTCGGATCGACCGCCGTGACCACTACGCCCCGCACGCTTGGATCGAGCGCCAGCGACCGCGCGATCTGCGCATTCAACGGCTGGACGGCGAGGCCGAGCGTAGACGAAGCCGAAGCTGCGGCGCCGGGGGCGCCGTCGTCCGCGTCGGGGTCAAAGCCCGGGCCGGAGCGCGCATCCAGTTCCTCTTGCGAAGGACGCGTGCCTACCGTCGCGGTCAGCTGCTGGCGACGGCCATCGCGCAGCACGTCGAGGCTGACGCGCGAGCCCGGCTTCTGCCGCGCGATGATATAGCTCAGCGTCTGTTCGGGAGTGATGTCCTGGCCGTTGATCGCCAGCACCACGTCGCCGGGGCGCAGGCCGGCGCGGTCGCCGGGCTGGCCGGGCTCGACGCTGCCGATGATCTCGCCCTTGCCCTTGCTCGCGCCGATGGCGCCGGCGATGTCGTCGGTGACCGGCTGGATGCCGATGCCGAGATAGCCGCGGGTGACACTCTCGCCGCGCATCAGCGTCTCGACGATCGGCTTGGCCTGCTCGGCGGGGATGGCGAAGCCGATGCCGACATTGCCGCCGGTCGGCGACAGGATCTGCGAGTTGATCCCGATGACGTTGCCCTGCAGGTCGAACATCGGGCCGCCCGAATTGCCGCGATTGATCGAGGCGTCGGTCTGGATGAAGCGGTCATAGGCGCCACCGCCGGTCACGCGGTTTACCGCCGAGACGATGCCCGCGGACACGGTACCGGACAGGCCGAACGGATTTCCGATCGCGACCACCCAGTCGCCGACTCGCGCCTGGCGCGAATCCCCGAAGCGGACGAACGGGAAGTTGGTGCCCTGGATCTTCAGCACCGCGAGATCCGACGACGGATCGCGGCCGACCAGCTTGGCGGTGAACTCGCGCCGGTCGGGCAACGTCACCGTGATCGATTCGACGGTCGCGCCCTGCGTGCCCGCCGAGACGACATGGTTGTTGGTGACGACATAGCCGTCCGCCGAAATCAGGAAGCCCGAGCCGAGCGACTGGGCTTCCTGCGTGCGGGAGCCGCCGCCGCGCGGGGCGCCGAAGAAGTTCTCGAAGGGCGTGCCCTGGAACGGATTCTGCTGCTGCACGGTGATGCGCTGCGTGGTCGAGATGTTCACCACCGCCGGCTGCAGCTTGGCGACCATGTCGGCGAAGCTCATCGGGGCGCCGCCGCGCGGTGCCGAGGCCTGGATCGCGCCCGGCTCGTTCTGCGCGGTCTGCGCGCCGGCGGGGTGGTTCAGCGTCAATGCGGTGGCGGCGCCACCAAGGGCAAGGGCAGTGGTAAGGGCGTAGACGTAACGCACGTGGGCGAATCCTCTCAAAGGACGAGTAACCGGTCGGGTGCGCTTGTCGCTCCCGATTGCTGAACGGCGATTGAATATGAACGAAGCTGCAGGATCATCGTTGCCCCATGAACTCGCGCAGATAGCTGTTCTGCGGCGAGAGCACGATCGAGGTGTCGCCCTTGTCGTCGCCCTGGGCGAGGAAGGTCGTCCGGTACGACTGCATCGCGCGGTAGAAATCGTAGAAGGCCGGATCCTTGTTGAACGCCTGGGCATAGACCTGCGCGGCCTGCGCCGAGGCGGTTGCCCGGATGATCTGCGCATCCTTGAGGCCTTGCGCCTTGATCGTCGCGGCTTCCTGGCGCCGCGCGGTCGCCATCCGGTTGAGCGCGCTCTCGAGCGGCGAGCCGCTGGGAAGCTCGGTCTGCTTGATGCGCACGTCGACGATCTCGACGCCGTACTGGCTGGCGAGGCGCTGGAGCGAATTCTGGATATTGTCCATCACTTCGCCGCGCTCGGGGCTGAGCAGGATCGCCGAGGTGCGCTTGCCGAGCTCGTTGCGCAGCGACGAGCCGAACAGCGGCTGGAGCTGGTCGCGCACGCGCTCCTCATTGCCGACGGTCACCACCATCTTGAGCGGATCGACCACGCGGAACCGCGCATAGGCGTCGACTTCGAGCCGCAATTGGTCGGTCGAGAGCACCGGCTGGTTGGGCAGGTCGATGTCGAGCACGCGCTTGTCGACCCAGACGATGCGATCGAAGAACGGGATGCGGAAGATCGGGCCCGCCTGGGTGTGGCCGAACTGCTCGTTGGGCTTGTAGGCATTGATCGTGCGATAGGGCTGTTCGAGCCGCAGGATCACCGCCTGCTTGCTCTCGGGCACGATCGCGATCGTGCTCATCAGCACGACGAGCGCGAGGATGATGACGACGGCCACGCCGATCGGGCTGCGGAACCAGGCGGCGTTCATCGTGCGCCTCCCGCCTGGGCACGGGGCTGGGCCTGGGCCTCAGCCGACGCGCCGCCGCCAGGGCGTACGCCGGGGAGCGGAAGATAGGGCGTGACGCCGGGGGCCTCGACGATCGTCTTGTTGGTGCGGGACAGGATCTGCTCCATCGTCTCGTAATACAGGCGGCGGCGCGTCACTTCGGGCGCCGCCTTATACTGTTCGTAGATCTTGTCGAACTCGGCCGCTTCACCCTGCGCGGCGGCGAGCACCTGCTGGGCATAGGCATTGGCGTTGTTCTTGTTGGCCTGCGCCTCCTGCTGCGCGGCGGTGACTTGCTTGAAGTCCTCGTCGACGGCCTGGGGCGCCGCGGCCTTCTGGATCGCGACGCCCTGGATGCGGATGCCCGAATGATAGGAATCGAGGATCTGCTGGATCGACGCCTGGACCTGGCCCTCGATTCGGGCACGGCCCTGACCGATCGCCTCATTGAGCGTCGTCGTGGCGACCACCGCGCGCATCGCGCTCTCGGCGGTGGCGCGGACGGTGTCCTCGGGCTTGGCGATCTGGAACTTGTAGTCGACCGCGCTGCTTATGTCCCAGCGCACCGAATAGGCCAGGTCGACGATGTTCTGGTCACCGGTGAGCATCAGATTTTCGCCCCCGGTCGGGAAATTCTCGGTGCGGATATTGGCGACGTCGACCACGTCGACCAGCTGGATCGGTGCCGGCAGGGTAAACTGCACGCCGGTGGGGAGCGTGCTCGAATAGCGGCCCAGCGTCGTCACCACGCCGCGTTCGCGGGGGCCGATGGGGTGGATGCTGGTGAAAGCCACCCAGATCAGCAGCAGGGCACCGAGCACCAGCGACCACAGCCGGCTGCCGGAGGGGAGGCCGGGAACGCCCGGGCCGCCACCGTTTCGTGCACGCTTGAGCAATTCGTCGAGGCTGGTCGCACCGGGGCGCGGGCGCTTGCCGTCGGGCGGGAACGACCAGGGGTTGCGCGGGCCCGAGCCTCCGCCATTGCCCGAGCCGCCGCCGTTACCGGAACCGCCGCCGCTTCCGCCGCCACTGCCCCACGGACTCTTGGGGGCCTCGTTCTTGAAGATGCCGGCCAGTCCGCGCCAGCCCGATAGGTTCACCATGCGTGTCTTTATAAGGACGCATGCGCGGATTTACAGTGGCAGCCGCCGATTGTGACCCTATCTGGCGCGTAATGAATCATGTCCAAGACCTGAAGGCGGCGCTCGCGCCGATCGCGGCGGGCCGCGCCAGCGCCCGAATCGAGGACGGCAAGGCGAGCATCGTGCTCGACGTGACCGGCCTGGCCGAGGCGGCGCGGGCCGAGCTCGAGGCCGATGTCCGCCGCGTCGCCGAGGGCGTGCCGGGCGTCACCGAGGTCCGCGTGCTGCTCACCAGCGAGCGCCGCACGCGGCGGCTGATCGCGGTGGCCAGTGGGAAGGGC